>JBBQNS010000146.1:0-7137 GCA_038330175.1 Kiritimatiellia bacterium | reverse complement strand
GGCATCTGTGTGGCTTTCTATTTTCGGCTCTGTTCTTGGCATCTTGGGCGCCATAGCCGCACTGTGGGCTCCGTCGCAGTTAGTTCCGTACATTAGGCTTGATGCAATAGCGGCCATTTTTCTGGTTCCCATCTTCCTGGTTTCAGCGCTTGGCGCGATATATGGGCTTCAGTATTGGGCGCAGGCGGATCATCCGAACAATGGACGGCGGTTAAGGATGTTTTACGGGTTGGTCACGGCGGGGATGGCAGGCGTAACCGTGGCGGCGCATTCCCTGTTGTTCATGTTTGCTTGGGAAGTCATGGCTCTGAGTGCGTTCTTTTTGATCACCACGGAGGACCATGAACAGGAGGTGCGCGACGCGGGCTGGCTGTATCTCGTTGTAACGCATCTTTCCACGCTCTGCCTGTTCGCCCTATTCGCGATCTGGTATGTCGCCACCAAATCTTTTTCTTTAAGTGCCTTGCCTGAAGGCGCTGTTACCCCTGCGGTGGCTACGGTGCTTTTTGGCCTGATGGTCGTAGCGTTCGGGTTAAAAGCGGGGCTGATGCCCTTTCATATTTGGTTGCCGAGTGCCCATGCGATGGCGCCGAGCCATGTTTCGGCTCTGATGTCGGGAGTGTTGATTAAGATTGGGATCTATGGGTTGATTAGAATGGTCTCGTGGTTGCCGGATCCTCCCGTGTGGTGGGGAGGGACCCTGCTGGCGTTGGGGAGCGTTTCGGGGGTGTTAGGTGTTGTATTCGCGTTGGGCCAGCACGACTTGAAAAGGTTGCTAGCCTACCACAGTATCGAAAACATCGGCATCATTGTGATGGGGCTGGGGCTGGCGCTTGCAGGGCGGTCGTTGAACGTGACCGCTTGGATTGTGTTAGGGTTAGCGGGTGCATTACTGCACGTGTGGAATCACGGCTTATTCAAGGCGTTGTTGTTCTTTAGTGCCGGCTCGGTCATTCACGCTACCCGTACTCGCGTGATTGATAAGCTGGGCGGGCTGGCCTCCTCCATGCCTAGCACGGCGTTGCTTTTTGCTGTGGGCGCTGTGGCCATTTGCGGGCTGCCGCCCCTTAATGGGTTTGTGAGCGAATTGTTGATCTACCTCGGTTTGTTCAGGACGCTTGGAATTGGAGCGGAACCGTCATGGGGGATAGCCGCTTTTGCCGCCGCTGCGCTTGCGTTAATCGGGGCATTAGCGGTAGCCTGTTTCGTGAAGGCGTTTGGTGCCGTATTTCTCGGAATAGCTCGTTCAGATTCCGCTCGGCAGGCTCATGAAGCGGGAAAGGCTATGACGGCCCCCATGATGGTCTTAGCTGGCCTTTGTCTTTTAATTGGCCTCATCCCCTGGGCATTGCTTCCCGTGCTGAATCGGGGAATTCAGGCCTGGGCTCCTGCTTTAGATGGAAAGATCCCTGAACTGAGCGCACTTGCTCCGCTAGGCTGGGTTAGCGTAGGCGGGTTCACCTTGCTGGGGTTGATGTTGCTAGTGGGTGCCAGCTTTGCAGTGCGGCTCCAGCGAAGCCGGGTTAGAGCAGCAGGAACCTGGGATTGTGGTTATGCGGCACCGACCCCGAATATGCAGTACACGGCATCCTCATTTGCGCAGATATTAAGCAGCTGTTTTGTCTGGGTTCTGCGCCCACACGTCCACGTCCCCGGGAAGCAAGCGGTGTTCCCCGAACCCATGCATTTTCGGAGCCATGTGCTGGATGTGGTGTTAGATGAGGTTCTACGGCCTGCGTATCAGATAGGGGTTCGGCTGGCCTCTTGGTTTCATTTTGTTCAGGCGGGAAATATTCACGCCTATCTGGCGTACATTGTAATCTTTTTGATGGTGTTACTGTTGTGGAGGTAGGTGTAATGAGTCAAATTTTTATTCACATATTCTTGCTCTTGGTTCTACCGCCTCTTTTGTTGGGGGTCATTGGTAAGACCAAGGCGTTATTTGGGGGCCGCAATGGACCGCCCTTTTTGCAGCCATACTATGATCTGATGCGCTTATTTCAGAAGGGCTCGGTATTTAGCACGACCACCACATGGGTATTTCGCGCTGGGCCGGTGGTGGGCCTGGTGACTGCATTGTTGGCGGGAATGCTGATTCCGTTCGGGGGACACAGCGCACCCGTGTCTTTTGTTGGAGACATGATTTTGTTCGCCTATCTTTTTGCGTTGGGTCGATTTTTCACGGCTTCGGCCGCATTGGACACAGGCTCGGCTTTTGAGGGGATGGGGGCGGCCCGCGAAGTTACTTTCTCATGCCTGGCTGAGCCGGCCTTGTTTTTCTGCTTTCTGGTTTTAGCGAAGTTATCGGCCTCGCTATCCTTGACGACCATGTTGGATGGAACCTTCCCGCTGGGCGCAGGAATAGCGGCGCCATCCTTGGTATTAGTCGCGGCGAGTTTATTTATTGTTCTGCTGGTGGAGAATTCCCGAATCCCTTTTGATGATCCCAATACCCATTTGGAGCTCACCATGATTCATGAGGTCATGGTGTTGGATCATAGCGGGCCTGCGCTGGGAATGATTCAGTATGGTGCCGCGATGAAGCTTTTTGTCATGGAAGCAGTTCTGTTGCGTGTAATTGCTCCGTTTGAGGCGGCTAACGCTTGGGTAGATTGGGGCTTATTTGTCGTGGGCATTTTGGGCTTGGCTGTGGTGATAGGGGTGGTGGAGTCGGTGATGGCTCGCTTTCGGATGGTGTTTGTGCCCACGTTCCTCGTTGCAGCCTGTTTGCTTTCCGTTTTCGGAGTGATCTTATTGTTGAGGTAAAAAATGAACAAATTCATAGATCCCATTTTAGTTCTTGTGCTGTTGCTGAATTTTGTTGCGCTGGGCGCGAGCCGGATGCGAACGGTGATTCAGGCTGTGGTGGTCCAGGGCATGCTGCTAGGGGTTTTGATCGCCCTTGCACATGGAAAGCTGGAGATATGGGTTTCTATGATGGCGTTGGTCACCATTCTGTTAAAAGGGATTGCAATCCCGAGAATGCTTTTTGACGCCATTCGCGATGTCGTTATCCGGCGCGAGGTAGAGCCGATTATCGGGTTCATTGCATCCCTTTTTCTCGGCGCGGTGGGCACGGGGCTGGCGGTATTGTTTTCCAGGACGCTCCCCATCGCCCACGCCGACATGGGGTCTTTAATTGTGCCTGCGGCTCTCTCTACGGTGCTGACTGGATTTTTGATGCTGACCACGCGCACGAAGGCCATCACGCAAGTCGTGGGGTATTTGATTCTGGAAAACGGGGTTTTTATTTTCGGCATGCTTCTGATGGAGGCCATTCCCTTCCTGGTGGAACTGGGCGTGTTGTTAGACCTGTTTGTCGCCATTTTCGTTATGGGTATCATTATTCATAAAATCAGCAGGGAGTTCTCCTCCGTGAGTACCCAGATGCTGTCGGAGTTAAAGGAGTAACACATGGCCTGGTTTCTATTTCTTGTTCCATTAGTCTTTGCGGGCTTGGCGGCGGCCATTCCCTCTAACCGATGGCGCCCCTGGTTGGTGCCGGCAGGTGGGCTGACGCACCTTCTTCTGACAGGCTTTGCCGTGCTGGGAGAGCCGGTGTCAGCCTTGAATGGATGGCTGATGCTGGATCCAGTTAGCACGCTGGTATTGGGATTTGTCAGTATCATGTTTTTTGTTTGTTCACTTTATGCTCCCGCTTATTTGGCGTTGCAGCAGGGCCGTTCAAACCGGGTTTTTTGTGCATGTTTGCTGGCCATGCTAGGGATGATGACGCTAGTGATTATGGCTCATCATCTTGGCTTGATGTGGGTGGCAATTGAAGCCACGACGCTCGCGACCGCGCCATTGCTTTTCTTTAACCATAATCCACGCTCGTTGGAAGCGACGTGGAAATATCTATTGATCGGGTCTGTGGGGATTGCCCTTGCCTTGCTGGGCACCTTCTTCCTGGCCTACTCCTCCATTCATGAAGGGTTGGAGCCGACGCTCATGCTAGATGATCTGGTCCGGTTGGCTCCCAAGTTATCGCCGCCCTGGCTGCATGCTGCGTTTGTGCTGCTACTGGTGGGGTATGGCACCAAAATGGGTTTGGCGCCGATGCACACCTGGAAGCCAGATGCCTATGGGGAGGCCCCAGGGTTAGTCGGCGCGTTGTTAGCCTGCGGAGTAACGAGCTGTGCTTTTCTGGCGATTCTCCGGTTTTATCAGATTTGCCGGAATGCCCCTGAAGCCGCTTTTGCGCGCGAAATTTTAATCTTCATCGGACTTTTATCTATGGCCGTGGCAGCCGTCTTTGTAATCCGGCAACGCGATTTCAAGCGCATGCTTGCGTATTCCAGTGTAGAGCACATGGGGATTCTTGTGCTGGGGATCGGCATTGGTGGGGTTGCCATTTATGGCGCCTTGCTGCACATGATCACTAACGGTTTGACTAAAGGCGTGATGTTTCTCTCGGCAGGAAATATCCATCGGGCCTATGAAAGCAAAAGTACGGACGATGTACGTGGCGCTATGCATCGGCTACCCATTTCGGGGCCGCTTTTTCTGGCTGGATTTTTGATGGTGACCGGGTCGCCGCCCGGTGGGCCGTTTATCAGTGAGCTGACCATTCTTATCGGCACGATTCAGGCGGGTAAATACTGGGTTTCCGGTTTATTCCTTACCTTGCTGGCCATTGTCTTTATTGGGATGGGCGCAACGGTGCTGCGGGTGGTGCAGGGGGTCCCCTCTGCAAAAGCGGTGGCTACGCCCTATCACGATCGTCCGCAGTTGGTAATACCCGTGATTATCTTTTTTGTAATGGCGTTAATCTTGGGGGTATGGATCCCGCATCCGCTGGATTCCCTATTGCATCAAGCGGCGGCCTATTTGGAAGGCGGTGTTCCGTGACATCCATTTTGAAATGGTTGCCGATCCATAACGGTCAGCGATATAACCGGAGTGAGATTCCTTGTCTTGACGGGGCGGTCTTCCGGAGTTCTTTGGTTGAGGCCGTAGCGGATGGAGCGCATGTGTCCGCGTTTTTCGGGCGTTTGCTTGAAGAGGGACGAGGAGTAGAACTCATCGCGGTATTGGCTTGTCGTGATGATGGAAATTTTCGTATCGCACGCATGCGAGTGGAAGGCGAATCCTTTCCGTCCTTGACGCCCACCTGTCCGCAGGTTCATCTGTTTGAGCGCGAGATTGCAGAACAATTCGGGTTAAGGCCGGAAGGCCATCCCTGGCTGAAGCCGGTTCGGTTCGTCAAATCATGTCGAGCGGGGCACGATGCTTGGGGGCGTTCAGGGGACACGACGCCGGTTGTGGGTGTGGCTGATTTCTATCGCGTGGAAGGCGAAGAGGTTCATGAGGTGTCTGTGGGACCCGTTCATGCGGGGATCATTGAGCCAGGGCATTTCAGGTTTCAGTGTCATGGTGAGCAAGTTTTCCATTTAGAAATTTCATTGGGCTATCAGCACCGCGGGGTGGAAGGAATGCTACGTGGCGGCCCGGACAAACGGGCGATCTATGCCATTGAGACGCTGGCGGGGGATACGACCGTAGGGCACACCGTAGCCTATTGTCGGGTCATTGAGGCCTTAACGGCTTGCAAGGTTCCTGCCCAAGCTCAAGTTATTCGGGGCGTGGCGCAGGAATTGGAGCGGCTGGCCAATCATACAGGTAGTCTAGGTGCCATGGCAGGTGACATTGGGTTTTTGCCGACGTCGTCCTACTGCGGGCGGTTGCGGGGAGATTTCCTTAATATGACCGCCGTGCTGTGCGGGAACCGCTTTGGGCGCGGGTTGGTACGGCCGGGGGGAGTGACATACGACGTCGATGCCGCGCTTTGTTCTGACCTGCTAAAGCGGCTGGACAAGATTCTAAGCGACGTGGCCAATGCCGTAACGTTATTATGGGATTCTCCCTCCGTCATGAGCCGGTTTGAGGAAACGGGGCGGGTTTCGATGGAGACGGCCCTTGAGCTTGGCTTGGTCGGTCCGGCGGCCCGTGCATGTGGGTTGGAGTGTGATGTGCGCCAGGATTTTCCCTATGGCATTTACAGGTTTTCCCAGATTCCGGTGTCGACCGGGCGTACTGGCGATGTGTTTGAGCGTGCCTATGTACGCTGGCTAGAAATTCAACGATCAGGCGATTTCGTTCGTGAACAGTTGAAGATGCTAACCGGCGGTCCCACGCAGAACAAGCCGGAGGCAATCGCCTCTAATTCTTTTGTAGTGGCCTTAGTGGAAGGTTGGCGCGGCGAAATTTGTCATGTCGGACTGACTGATGGGGCCGGCCATTTTGAAACGTACAAGGTCGTGGATCCCTCCTTCCATAATTGGATGGGCCTGGCCATGGCCATGCGTAATCAACAGATTTCGGATTTTCCGCTATGTAACAAGAG
This sequence comes from Kiritimatiellia bacterium, assembly GCA_038330175.1. Classification (GTDB taxonomy): domain Bacteria; phylum Verrucomicrobiota; class Kiritimatiellia; order CAIKKV01; family CAITUY01; genus JAABPW01. The sequence continues at coordinate 791 of JBBQNS010000146.1, read as the reverse complement.
TTTTGATCTTTCTTACTGTGGACATGATTTATGAGGTTCAGATGTTAAACATTATTGCAGCACGAATTAAACAGGGACATCGGACGGTTGGGTACCCTAAAAAGCCGCCGGTTCTACCCGATCGCTTCCGTGGGCGTCCGGTCATTGAGCAGTCCTTAATTAATATTTCGAGTGAAGCCTGTATAGATGTTTGCCCGGTAGGCGCCTTGGCTTTCCAAGGTGACCAGTTGACGCTCGATATTGGGCGTTGCTTGTTCTGTGGCGAATGTGAGCGGGCTTTCCCGAAGGGTGCGATTACGTTTACCAAGGAGCACAAGCTGGCGTCGCGAGAACGTTCGTCGTTAGTGATAGGGGGCGGGGAGCCTGCATTGAGGGCCGCGCTAGATGAGAAAATGCGGAAGTTATTCGGGCGCTCCTTAAAGTTGAGGCAGGTAAGTGCTGGTGGGTGTAACGCCTGCGAGGCAGATTGCAATGTATTGACCACCGTCGTGTTTGATTTGGGGCGGTTCGGAATTCAGTTTGTGGCCGCACCGCGACATGCCGATGGCATTTTGATAACAGGACCCGTGACAAAGAATATGGAGCTCGCTCTCAAGAAAACCTATGCGGCGATACCAGATCCGAAGTTGGTGATAGCCGTGGGCGCTTGTGCGATTGCGGGTGGGCCTTATATCGATCAGGCTGCGACCTGTAATAATGGGGCGTCCAGTGTGGTTCCTGTGGATGTTTATATCCCCGGCTGCCCTCCCCATCCAATTACCATTCTAGATTGGTTGCTCCGTGCTCTCGGG
>JBBQNS010000145.1:0-7373 GCA_038330175.1 Kiritimatiellia bacterium | reverse complement strand
GGGGGGGAGGGGCCGTCGGCTTCCCGGCTTATAAACAAGGATTTCCGAAATACGGCGGATCTTACCTGCGGGTCCTTCAATGGTCTGCCATGTGAGGGCGTAATCACACTCGGCAAGCAGGCGTTTAATGCCATCGCCAATTTCTCGGTCTTCAAAATCGGCTGTAATTAAGGGGCTTATACGCTCATCAATGCCAACTTTTACTCCTGCTTCCTGAAATTGCGCCAGGATATCTCGAAGAGGCGTGTCTTTGGCGTGAATGGAAAGAATATCAGCAGCCATTTTCATTTCAAAAGCCGAACCAGAAAACACGCTCATTAGCAAAGTCACGGTAAAAAAACAAAAAAGCGCCCAAGGAGATGATTTCATGCTCGGATTATAGCTGAGAACGTGGTTAAGGGAAAGCGAGAATCCAGGAGCGTCTTACAAAAACTGGGTTTGCAAATGCCTCCAATATCGTACTTCACTTATTCCCAGTGAACGCCGTATAATCGGCGCCCATGAAGTCCGTCCCCAAATGGCCTCAAAAATTGGTGAGCTGGTTTGAACGGGAGCATCGCGATATGCCGTGGCGAAGCGATCCCACACCTTATAAGGTGTGGGTGAGCGAAATCATGCTCCAGCAGACGCAGGTCGTGACGGTGATTCCCTATTTCGATCGTTTCATAAGGCGTTTTCCTTCATTTCACGACTTGGCTAATGCTGATGTACAGTCTGTGCTGAAACTTTGGGAGGGTTTGGGTTATTATTCCCGGGCTCGTAATCTCCATCAATCTGCCAAATTAATTACCCTGGAGTATGGCGGGATCCCTCCGCCGACCGCCGCTGAATTACGACAATTTCCCGGGATAGGGCCCTATACTGCGGCGGCGATTGCTAGTATTGTTTTTGGTGAGCCAGCGCCCGCAGTCGATGGAAATGTATTGCGGGTTTGCAGCAGGTTGTGGGGGTTAGAGTCCCCCCTGCGGGAGAAGTCTTTGGCTGATGATGTTCGAGCACGGTTAATACCTTTGATTAAGACGGTTAACCCTTCTCATTTCAACCAAGCGATGATGGAGACGGGTGCGCTCGTGTGTAAACCGCGTAACCCATTGTGTAATATATGCTTGTTGTCAAAAATCTGCTTAGCGTTCAAAACGGGGAAGACGGCGGCCTGGCCGGTGGTAAAGCCTGCGGTGAAAATCCCGCATTACTGGATTGGGGTGGGGGTAATTTGGAAGGGGGGTAAGATTTTAATTGCCAGACGGCATGAATCGCAAATGCTGGGCGGACTGTGGGAATTCCCGGGTGGGAAGCAGCTTAAAGATGAGCCGTTAAGCGAAACCGTGGCGCGCGAGGTGGCTGAAGAAACGGGACTGGTGTGTCAGGTAGATACCCCATTTGTGACCGTAAAGCATGCCTATTCGCATTTTAAGATTACTTTGACGGCGTTCACGTGTAGATGGCTTTCCGGGCGTGCTCGTGCAAAAGCGTCAGCCGAGCTCAAGTGGATTAGGCCTAGCGAGCTCGTCAATTTCCCCATGCCGCGGGCAAATAGACGGGTAGTCGAGAAGATCATGGGGCATTGACAACAGACATGAGTGCAGTGTAACTTTAAAAATAGTGGTATTTGACTCTTTGAACTTCGTGTAGGGGGGGCTTCTGGCGGGGTCTGTTGATGGTTCTGACGGGGCCTGTTAGTAATTATGAATGCGATAATTGCAAAAAATATCAAATCCGTACGGTTTTTCCCATTCGCCAAAGTGTTCGGGCTTTGTTTGGCGATGGTTTTGCTGTTATCCGGATGTTTAACCACTACGCCTGAAGATGACTATGTCGCGGCAGTGTTGGCCGAGGCCATGCAGGAATACGGTGCGGTAGGAACTATGCCGGCAGTTGAAGCGGCACCTCTTGTCGCGTATCCGACGTCTATACAGGAATCATCGACCGTGTCTGTTTCTGCGCCACCTCCGGTTTCGGTGTCTGCGGGGAGGACCGTTTCGATCGTGCAACCGCCTGCCGTTTCTATAGTGCCGCCTGTTGAGGCAAAGCCATCCCCTGCTGTGACACCGGCTCCTGCTGAGCAGGTCTCTCCGGAGGTTCCTGTGATTAATCTGCCTGCTCCGGAAGTGGGGCAACCCGCGATGGGCTTGTCGAATGAGGTTTTTTCTTTGGCTCCGGACTCTGGCACGAATACTAAGTTGGCGCGGCCTAAACCGACTATTGCTACGATTCAGCCTGACTCGGTTTTGTGGGTATCGGTAACGGAAGACCCGAGCTTAAACGGGCGATATATGGTCAATGATGCCTCGGCTATCGACTTTGGTTATGTGGGCCTAGTGTTTCTTCCTGATCTGAGAGTCGAACAGGCTGAGGTTGAGATCAAACGCGTATTGGAAGGACGCTATTTGAAAAATGCGACCGTCTCGGTGAAACTGGCAAAAGCCTCTTATGATCGTGTGGCTGTGCAGGGGAAGGTCATGATGCCTGGAGAGATCAAGATCGGTCCTGGAGCAACGATATCGCTGAATGAAGCGTTGCGCCGGGCAGGGGGGCTACGAGCGGGGCGTGAAAGCAGTCGGGTGAAGATAATTCGTGGAGGCGTAAAAACTCCGTTTGGGGTTGCGGCAGAAGGTGATGTGTATCTGTTAATGGGCCCCAGTGGTCAGATGAAGGTGCCCGATATTTTCCTAAGGAATGACGATCTCGCCTATGTATTTACACCCGCAACAGAGGTTAAGGGGGATGACTCGGCGATGACTGGGACAGGTGGGAAGCGGGTCATTTTACTCGGGGAGGTGCCGCGCCGAGGGGTTATCGAGTTCAGCGAAAACGAACCCTGCACCTTGATGTATCTATTATTTAAAATTGGTGGATTGCCTCGTTTTGCACGGGGTGATAAAATCTTGATCGTTCGTCGTGACAAAGAGGGACAAGATAAAAAATTCACCGTCAACGGGGAAAAACTGATGAAGAGCGGCAGACCCGAAGATGACCTCGTGCTTGAGACGGGCGATCGCATTGTGGTGCCCGCTAGGTCTATTTCGTTCTTATAAGGGTTTTTTAATGCCTCCGGCAGATAGTTTTGATCAAAAAAAAGTGGATCCCCGAATTTATTTGGGGATTCTAGTGTTCCGTTGGAAGCTGATCCTGATCTGCTTTCTATACTGTATGCTGGGTGGCGTCGCTTATCTTCAATTTGCGCCCAAAGAATATGATACCAGTGCCGGGATCATGATCTATCGCGACCCTTCAACGCAGATTGAATCGCAATCCTACCATTGGTCCCAGAGTGAGACGCATGTCTCACTCCTTAATAGTGAAGGGTTTCAAACTCGGATTTCTGAGAAATTGGCACCAAAATGGTTAAAGCGGCTCGGCGGCGACGTCCGTGAACTGAACCCTAGGTTGAATATCAATCGGGCGGGAGGTGCCAGGATTACCATTGCCTTGTCTATTCGTAATTCTCATCCAGCCTATGCCCGCGCATTTCTTACCGAGGCGATCAAGCAATTTCAAGTTCAGCGAGAGCTGGTTAAGGGGGAGTCGTATGGTTCAGCGGCGCGGGTTTTGGAGGAAGAGCTAACCCGGCTACGTGAGCAGATCCGGTCTGCTGAGGACGATGTGATCGAGTTTCAGCGCGTCAATCAAATGGAGTATGTTCAGGCTAAGGGAAGTTTAGAGCTTGGGTATATGAATCAATTGGTCGGTCGTCAGCAACAGCTTAACACTGAGCGGTGGATGCTGGAAATGCAGTATCCCAAATTAAAGGGACAATCTATTGATGTGATACAGTCTGCCCTTTCTATGACCCGGGCCACTGGGCAGATTGCCTCTCCCGAAATTGGGACGAACGCCGGGGCAGAGGCGGTTTCAGCGGCCAAGCCAGATGAGGGGGGCACGGATGATGGCCGGGCGTGGCAGACTGCGAAACTGAAGTTGACTCGCCTTGAGCAGCAGCGGAAAGATTTGGCCGTCTATACCCAACCGGAGAATCCGAAATTACGCTCTCTGGATGAAGAAATTCAGGCTCTTCACAAAGATATTCAGCTACAAACCGAGCTGGAATATGAAAAGGTAAAGGAAAGGATTTCCGCGATTTCCTACCAATCGGATGCTTTGGAAGAGGCGCAACGGCGTTGGCGCAGTTCCTATCTGATGGCCAGCAAAAAAACGTCTGACCTTCGACAACTACAGGGCGCGGTGGGCCGACTGGAGGGTTCGGCGGCATCCCTTCAGGGAAAATTAAGTGATTTGCGTGTGGATCAGGAGATCAAGGGTGAGCATTTCGCTGAGCTTCAGCCAGTACGAACAAACCCGACGCCTGCTTGGCCAGATCCTGCCAAAATCCTGCTGATGTCGCTTGTCATGGGATTGGGAAGTGGTTTAGGGTTGGCCTTGCTGGCGTTTTTCTTCGATGATAAAGTCCAGTCGGTTACCGATGTTGAAACTGCCGTCGGCGTGCCGTTTTTGGGCGGTATCCCTTACTGGGTTCATGGAGGAGATTTAACTAATCGGGTTCGCCCGATTGTCAGCGACCAGCATCGGTCGGGTGCGGCAGAAGCCTACCGGGCACTTCGAACAAATGTGCTCTCCGCCGTTGAGAAGGCTGGAAAAAAGATCATTTTGGTAACGAGCGCGGATTCAAAGGAAGGCAAGACGCTCACCACGCTTAATCTTTCCATCATGATCGCGCGCACCGGCAAAAAAGTGCTTTTGCTCGATATGGATCTTCGGCGCGGTTTGCTTCATAAGTCTTTCGAGCAAGAGCGGTCGCCTGGTATTGTAGATGTGTTAAAGGAACATCGGCCATTAACCGATGTGATTACTAAAACTACTACCGAAAATCTTTGGTTTGCACCGGCTGGCTCGAATGAGAAAAACACTTCGGAATTATTGCATGGGATGGAGTTGGAACGCTTTTTCGGTTCCGTAATGGACCAATATGATTATATTGTTCTGGATACGGCGCCTGTATTGCGTGTTACGGATACCGTGATCTTGGCCTCCTGCCCACTGGTGTGCGTGATCTATGTCGCTCATGCTAACCGGACGGCAAAACCTACCATAAAATACTCCCTCGATATGCTGGGGGATGTGCATATCATCGGGATGATTGTTAACAGTATTGAGATGCATCGAATTAGTAGTTTGTATTACGCCTACCAGTATCCGAACTACGCCTATTATAGTTATGCCTATCGGTATGGCTATAATTATGATCTGTATGATGAACATGGGCGGCGGACTCCGATGGGATCTTTGAGTAGTATGCGGCGGAAAGTGGTCCGATGGTTTAAACATACGTTTCTTCCTGCGGAGTAAACCATGTCATCGCATCGCAGCTACATGCAGAAACAGGTGATCTGGTTGGGTGCCCTTGATGCATTATGTCTGGTTTTCGGCGTGATGGCGGGGGTTGCCATTCGCCTTGGATCTGAATCGCTTGATGACAACCTCTCCGACCACATTTCGGGCTGGGTCTATTTAGTGATTGCCGTATTGGCTTCGAATTTTATGACCGGTAGCTACGGTTTGGAGTTGCGGTTATCGCGATTTAACATGGTGATTAATTGGCTATTTTCCATAGTCATGGCGACTTTGGTGGTCAGTATAACGTCTTATGCCTGGTTTAGTGCGACGCTTGGCCGTGGGGTGTTCGGGTTGGCGATGGTTGTTTATTCCGTGCTGTGGCTGGCCTTGAGACTTCTGATTTACCACTATCTATTCAGAAAAGATCCATTTTGCTATCGCGTGGCCATCTTGGGTGCGGGATGCCGTGCAAGGGCAGATCTTAAGTTGGTGCAAAACATACATCTGCGGCCGAAGCATGTGGTTGTGGCTATGATTCAGGTTGATCAAGACAAGGACATCAGGGTAAACCAGGTCACGCCAACTTCTGGCGAAGTCTCGCCTCCCATTATTCACTGCAGTCCGGCGCATGTGGCGGCAACGGTTCGGACTCTGGATTGTGATGTGCTTTTGGCGGCGGTAGAGCAAGAGCAAGAGTTGGCGGGTGTTTATTCTCAAATGCGGCGACTGCGGTTCGAAGGCGTTTCTGTGCTGTCTCCTTTAAATGTGGCGGAAATTTATTCCGGGAAAGTACCCCTATCATTGGTGGATGAGCTTTGGTTGATGAATGCCAGTCAGGGACGTATTTCTCCGATGGCGATGCGTATCAAGCGCGTCATGGACGTCTTATTGATCCTGCTGACGGCTCTTTTAACGTTTTATTTCGGTCTATTGGCCGCAATGCTCATTAAGATTTCAGCCCCATGCAGTCCTGTTTTTTATTCACAAAAACGTGTGGGCCGGTTTGGGCGTATTTTCAAAATCTATAAATTTCGGACGATGAATGTAGATGCGGAGCAGGAGCAGGGCGCAATGTGGTCTCCAGAAAATGACCCCCGGATTACTTGGGCTGGCCGGTCTTTGAGAAAATACCGCCTGGATGAATTGCCGCAGCTGTGGAATGTTTTAAAAGGGGATATGAGTCTGGTGGGCCCCAGGCCGGAGCGTCCTGAGATTGTTGCGAAACTCGAAAAGGTGGTTCCCTTCTACCGGGAACGTGAAAATTTGCTTCCGGGGCTGACGGGGTGGGCGCAAATCCGCTATCCTTATGGGGCAACCGTTGCGGACGCGAGGGCCAAACTGGAATTCGATCTCTACTATCTTCAGAATCTCTCTATCGCACTTGATATGCGCATCATTCTACGCACCTTGCGGATTGTCGTATTCGGTTTGGAGCGCGACGCCGGGTAGAGACTTAGAGTTTTTTGCGCGGAAGTGCCGTGCTCTGAACAATCTCCCGGAGTACCGTGCGGTACCCCTTATTACTTTCTTCGATTTCTTTGGAGACTTCGCGCACGATAGTTTGAGTGCCTTTTTGAGGAGGCTTGGAAAGCGTGAACTCGTGAGTTCCAATGCGGATGACGTCGCCCGCCTTGAGCACCGCCACCACGACCTTCATTCCATTGACATAAATGCCATTGCGTGAATTCAGATCTTTGATGACATAATCCGAATCCCATAGTCGGATTTCAGCGTGAATACGTGAAATCCGGGTTTCTGGAATACAAATGTCCGCTTCTTGGGTGCGTCCAAATGTAACCGAGATGCGCCCCTCAAGATTAACTTCATGCCGCTTACCATCAACATTTGTAAATTCCAGAAACATAAAGAAGTCTCCTCATATTCAGTAGCTTTAGATTCATAACAAAAAAGGCGCTCTTTCCGCAAGCCCAGGGAATGACGGGCGCATCTCCGATCTTTGGCACTTCCCCTGAGGGAAGCGCCAAAGATCGGAGTGGTATTTGCGTTATGAAGCGCCGGACGGGGTGTTGGATGCCAGGCGCATGCGAAGTTGGGATGCCTTGAGGGCTAAAGCCACCCAC
>JBBQNS010000144.1:0-7399 GCA_038330175.1 Kiritimatiellia bacterium | reverse complement strand
CAACTCCCTTTGATATGGATTCAGGTTGCCGCGCGTATGGGAAGGCGCGTGCAATGTGAACCGAGTATTGCAAAGCGTTGTATTGTCGACAAGCGTAAGCGCAACGACTTTTTAAGAGACTAGGCAGTGGGCAGTGGGCAGAAAAAATGACTACCAAAAAAAGAATATGCAAACCCTGTTCCTGCGGCAACCCGCAGGTTGGAGGTGGCCAAACGGCGCCAGGCGGGGCGAACGGGGCCGGATTGAGCCGGAGAGGTCGAGCACCACCGCATAATCACATCCTTTGACGTTCTGAGCGTCCCCCGCGACATTCAAGTACTGATCTTGGAAGCGTTGTATTCCAAGTCCTGGGACTGGTTCAAGGATTGTGACGGCTGCAGCTGTGTCTCCGAGATGTATTGGCCTACCCAGTACTTTCCACCGTGCTTACGACATGACTTCGACTGGCGGGTGAACGGTGGTGGGTGGGAAGCAAATTACCAATTTTATCGGGTACAGCGGGCCTACAGAATGAGCCCCATCCATGCCGGAATTCGTTATTTGGGCGTAACCCTATCTTGGTACAGCTGGTTTAAGTGGCTCCGGTAGCCAAAATTAGTTGTGTTAAAAGTTTTGTAAATCACCAAACAAAATCAGCCAGTTTCGACTTGTGGCACAAAACCATAACGATGAGGAAAACATCGATAAACGCCTGTATTCACAGGGTTTTTTGTTGTTTATAAGTGTTTCAAAGTGGAGCGGGAGATGGGGATCGAACCCACGACGTTCAGCTTGGGAAGCTGACATTCTACCACTGAATTACTCCCGCGTTCACAAAAACTTTTGAGACTCTATTCGGCTAGGTTGGGTTTGTCCAGACTAGAATTTTTTTTGATCTTGCTTCATCCGCCATACCCGTATTAAATGCCCACACTTTTCAGTCGCGAAGGATTTTAATATTATGACCAATAACAATGAACTGAGCCCTATTGAGCCCGCCGGAAACAAACTTACAGATGCTTTTGGAGGCGAACGGGCAGAATGGCAAAAATGGATCATTCCCGCAGGAATTGTCGCCATCCTCATTCTTTCCGTCATCCTCTATCGTTCCCATAGCGCCAGCAACGAGGAGAAGGCGTCCAGAATGCTCGGAGAAGCCCGTAACGGGCAGGCCCTTCAGTCTATCCTTTCACAGTACCCCAGCACCTCAGCGGCCAAACTAGCCCTCTTGCAATTGGCCAAAGCGCAATACGATATGGGCGATTTTGTGGCTGCCCAAGCCAGCTATCAGGATTTCTTGTTCAAGAACCCGACCCATCCCATGGCCCCCATGGCGGAACTCGGAAAAATCGAGTGCACAGAAGGACTCGGGAATACGGAAGCCGCATTGACTGCTTTCGGGCAATTTGTCGCCAAATACCCCCAGCATTTCCTTCAACCTATGGCTGTTTTTGGAAAAGCGCGTTGCTTACAGGACTTGAAGCGTTATCCAGAAGCCCGGGCGACTTATGAGGATTTCCTTGCAAGCAATCCGAAAAGCCACTGGTCAAGCGATGTCAGCGAAGCGCTTAAGCAACTTGATTCCGAGGCGCGTCAGCCTAGCATCAAGCTGTAAGGAAGAAGAATTCAGGAGGCAGAAGTCAGGAGTCAGATTCATGACGCCTAATTCTAAAAGCCTATTTTTTCTCTGAGTTCTTGTCGTCGGGCTTGGCGGCTTCTTCGCGGCCTTTTTTGAATTCAGAGATACTTTTGCCCAGCGAGCGGGCCAGATCGGGCAGTTTCCTTGCGCCAAACAGCACCACAATCACCAGAAGAATCACTAATAATTCAGGCCAACCTAAATTGCGCATAATGCAGTCCTTTCCTCATTCTGAACCGGTACAAATTTTACAAAGGAGAATTCGGAATCCAGAATTCAGTAGCCAGAATATTTTAAGGCCTGTCTCCTGACTTCTGCGCTTGCGAAACCTAGTTTTGCAAGCGACGGGTTTATATTACTACGAAAGACGCAAAAAATGCGAAAGGAATTACAACGTAAGGCGCCATGCATGGTGCAGCGGCATGTAGAAAGCGACCTTGTGTTGCGATTACGGGCACCGAAGTGGACATCGCGCGCAAGCGCTGCTCCTACAAATTGCCATGTTCGATCACCAATCCCGTGACATGGCGCGGAGGGTTTCCCGATCGGCGTCTTTTTTGCGTAAGCTTTCCCGCTTATCGCCGTCCTGCTTGCCTTTGCAAAGGCCTAATTCGACCTTGGCCCAACGCTTTTGGAAATACATTTTGAGCGGCACCAGGGTGTACCCGTTTTGAGCGATTTTGCTTTTAAGCTTATCGATCTCTTTACGGTTCAAAAGTAGCGTACGAGGTCGAGTTGGTTCATGGTTGAACTGGTTACCACACTCATAAGGCGCAATGTGGACGTCATTCAGCACCACACGTCCGGAAGCCAGAATCGAAGCATAGCCGCCGGTCAGGGTTACATTACCGCCACGAACAGATTTCACTTCGGTTCCCAGAAGTTCAATCCCTGCCTCGATACGTTCCACGATAAAATAATCGTGAAACGCCTTGCGATTGGTAGCGGTTTTGTCCGCCTCTTTCTTGTCCTTAGCGGCCGCCATGGATCAATTCCAGCTTAATGACTGGAAGACGCGCCCGGAGAAGAAGGATCAAAGAAACCGATTTCGGCGGTCAGTTTGCCTTCGATGATTTCGCGAAGGGCAATATCCACTTTCTCTTCATTCGGGGTCAAAGGCTTGATATAGGGCCGCATTCCGGCATTTAACTGACGGACGCGCCTTGAAATCATATTTACCAGCAAGGGCACCGACGTCATTTTAATTTTGGCTTGTTCAATAAGTTTTGCGTTCAAAATCCACCTCCATGTAAGAAAAAGTAAACGGGGCGCAGTGTATGCGCCCCGTTTACACAGGTCAACCGTTTTCTATTAACGGTATATTGATAGGGGCTTAGTACATCCCTCCGCCCATATCACCCATTCCGCCACCGCCGCCGGGCATCGGAGCCGGTTTGTCGTTGCTCGGAATCTCAGTAATCATGCACTCAGTGGTCAAAAGCAGACCCGAGATGCTAGCCGCGTTCTGCAACGCCATACGAGTCACCTTGGCCGGATCCAGAACGCCTTCCTTGATCAGGTCGGTATACTGGCGCGTGGCCACATTGTAGCCCATCGTGCCCTTCAGCTTCTTGACTTCCTGAACAATGACTGCCCCTTCGAGCCCGGCATTGTCAACAAGTTGACGAAGAGGCGCTTCGAGACAGCGGCGGATAATGTCCACACCGATTTTCTCGTCACCTTCAACGGTCATCTTGTCCAGAGCAGGCAAGCAGCGCAGCAGAGCCACACCCCCACCCGGGACCACGCCTTCTTCCACCGCCGCACGGGTCGCGTGCAGGGCGTCTTCGACGCGGGCCTTCTTCTCCTTCATTTCGGTTTCGGTTGCGGCACCCACATTGATGACGGCCACACCACCGGCGAGCTTCGCCAGGCGTTCTTGCAGTTTCTCGCGGTCATAGTCCGAGGAGGTTTCCTCGATCTGACGCTTGATCTGCGCGACACGGCCCTGAATGGCGGTGGATTTCCCAGCACCTTCAACGATCGTGGTGTTTTCTTTATCAACGGTCACGCGTTTCGCGCGACCCAGGTCTTCCACCTTGACGTTCTCAAGCTTGATGCCGAGATCTTCGGTGATGCACTTACCGCCGGTCAAAATGGCAATATCGTCCATCATGGCCTTACGGCGATCACCAAAGCCAGGGGCCTTGACCGCACAGATCTGGAGCGTACCACGCAAGCGGTTCACCACCAGGGTCGCCAGGGCTTCGCCCTCGATATCCTCGGCAATGATCAGCAAGGGTTTGCCCAACTTGGCCACATTCTGCAACAAGGGCAGCATGTCCTGAAGATTAGAGATCTTCTTCTCGTAGATCAGGATATAGGGATCATCCAAGATGGCTTCCATGGCTTCCATGTTCGTGGCGAAATACGGGGAGATATAGCCCTTATCGAACTGCATACCCTCGACCACATCCAACGTCGTCTCAATGGCCTTAGCCTCTTCGACGGTGATGGTGCCATCTTTGCCGACCTTGTCCATGGCTTCCGCAATAATTTCCCCGATGGCGACTTCGCCGTTGGCGGAAATCGTCGCAACCTGGGCGATCTCGACGTGTTCCTTGACCTTCTTGGCCTGCTTCGCAATGGCTTCCACCACCACAGCAACGGCCAAGTCGATACCCCGCTTCAAGCTCATCGGATTGGCACCGGCGGTGACATTCTTCAGGCCTTCGCGATAGATATTCTCAGCGAGCAAGGTCGCGGTCGTGGTTCCATCACCTGCGGTGTCGCTGGTCTTGCTGGCGACTTCACGGACCATCTGGGCGCCCATATTTTCAAAGGGGTCCGGGAGTTCGATTTCCTTAGCAACCGTCACACCGTCCTTGGTGATGGTCGGAGAACCGAACTTCTTATCCAAAATCACATTGCGACCGCACGGGCCAAGGGTAACCTTGACGGCACGGCTCAATTTTTCCACACCACGAAGCATCGCCTGGCGCGCTTCGCTGTCATACTTGAGTTGTTTGCCTTTATCAGCCATTGTCCATTTCCTTTTCTTATTATTGCTTCAAACTAATGCCAAAAATTACTCGACGATGCCGAGGATGTCCTCTTCGCGCATAATCTGGTATTCCTTGTCGTCGATCTTGACTTCCGTACCGCCGTACTTGGGCATCAACACGGTATCGCCCACCTTGACGGTGAACGGAATCAACTTACCCTCTTCATCACGCTTGCCAGTCCCGACGGCAATCACTTTGCCTTCGGTCGGTTTTTCTTTCGCACTGTCGGGAATGATAATCCCGCCCTTGGTCATTTCTTTTTCTTTTTTGGGTTCAACCAGAACCCTGTCAGCTAACGGCTTAATCTTCATCTACTTGTTTCTCCTTTTCTTGTTTCTGCTATTTCGCGGAGGCGAACTGATCGCCCCCGCGTAGTATCCTTATTTCTTCTTATTCTCGTCGACCATCTCGAAATCGGCATCAATCACGTCATCTTTGCCGCCCTTGGCCTTGGCACCTGCATCCGCACCGGGCTGCTCAGTCCCACCCGCTTCACCTGCGGGCTGGCTCGCCTTGGCATTGGCATACATCTCCGCCGTGAACGCCTGCATCACGGAATTGACTCCCTCAATGGCCGCTTTAATGGCGTCGTTATCCGACCCCTTAAGCGCCTCTTTGAGCTTCTCAAGTTCCGCCTCTACGGGCTTCTTCTTGTCATCCGCCATCTTCTCACCCTGATCCTTGATCAGTTTCTCGGTCTGGTAGACCAGATTGTCGCCCATGTTACGGGTTTCGGCTGTCTCGCGATTCTTGCGATCCTCGTCTGCATGGTCTTCGGCATCCTTGACCATGTCCTTGATCTCGGAATCCGTCAACCCGCTGGAGGCGGTGATCGTGATCTTCTGTTCCCGGCCGGTACCCAAGTCCTTGGCAGACACATGGAGAATCCCGTTCGCATCCACATCGAAGGTCACTTCGACCTGCGGAACCCCACGTGAGGCCGGCGGAATGCCATCCAAATGGAATCGACCAATGGTCTTGTTCTGATCGGCCATCTTGCGCTCGCCCTGGAGGACATGGATTTCAACGGACGGCTGGTTATCCGAAGCCGTACTGAAAATTTCCGTCTTCTTGGTCGGCACGGTGGTATTGCGCTCGATCAAAGCCGTAAAGACGCGGCCCAAGGTTTCAATACCGAGGGACAGCGGGGTCACGTCAAGCAACAACACATCCTTGACTTCGCCCTTGAGAATACCGCCCTGAATGGAGGCACCCACGGCCACGACTTCATCGGGGTTCACACCTTTATGCGGCTCCTTGTTATAGAGCTTCTTGGCCATTTCCTGAACCTTGGGCATACGGGTCATTCCGCCCACGAGGACCACTTCATCCACCGTGGCAAGACCGGAGTCCTTCATACAGTTCTTCACCGGCTGCATGGTGCGCTCGATCAAAGGATCAACCAACTGCTCCAGCTTGGCGCGGGAGAGCGTCACGTTCAAATGCTTCGGTCCGGAAGCATCGGCCGTGATAAAGGGAAGGTTGATGTCTGTGCTCAGGGTGCTCGACAGTTCGCACTTGGCCTTTTCGGCGGCTTCCTTAAGGCGCTGCTTGGCCATAGGATCCTTGGTCAGATCAATGCCCTGCTCCTTCTTGAACTCATTCGCCAACCAGGTCATGATCGTGTCATCAAAATCATCACCACCCAAATGGGTATCGCCATTGGTGGCCTTCACTTCGAAGACGCCCTCACCGATGTCCAAGACGGAAATATCGAAGGTACCGCCACCCAAATCGTACACGGCGATCTTCTCGTCTTTTTTCTTATCAAGACCATAGGCCAATGACGCCGCAGTGGGCTCGTTGATGATACGCAAGACTTCCAGACCGGCAATCTTGCCCGCATCCTTGGTTGCCTGGCGCTGGCTATCATTGAAATACGCCGGCACGGTGATCACCGCCTGCGTGATTTTCTCGCCTAGGTACGCCTCAGCATCGGCTTTCATCTTCTGAAGGATCATCGAGGAGATTTCCGGCGGCGAATAGGTATTGTCGCCAATCTTAACATGGACGTCGCCATTCGTGGCCTTGACGACCTTGTAAGGCACCAGCGAGATTTCGCGGTCGACTTCTTCAAATTTACGCCCCATGAACCGCTTAATTGAATACACGGTGTTCTGGGAATTCGTGATGGCCTGTCGTTTAGCGGCCTGCCCAACCAAGCGCTCACCGGTCTTGGTGAACGCCACAATAGAAGGCGTAGTCCGCATTCCCTCAGCGTTCGGGATCACGACGGGTTCTCCACCCTCCATAACCGCCATACATGAATTCGTTGTTCCTAAGTCAATTCCTAATACTTTCGCCATAATCCAGCTCCTTCCCATAATCGCAACCCTGTGCGAACAATCATTTGTATTGAATTACGTTGCCATGTTATAGCAACTGGTGTGCCAAGCCATCAGACATGCGGACTAGATGTTTGACTTAACGTATTTATAATCAATATGTTATAATTATATACAGCTAATTTTCAATCCAACTATATCACTAACTTAAGCGACAATTTGTCACATATTCCTTTTTTAAGTGCCTTTAAGGTGCCTGATTGTCGCAGAACGCTAACGGCCAAACCGCGTTCTAACCACGTTTAGTCGGTTGAGAAAGAACCCACCCCTAGCAGCCTGTCGGGCTTCGCGCCTGTGCGGGGCTACCGGCGGAGACCGCCGGCTCCAGAATATAATTTGTGTCCGCAATCAAGCGTCACGTGCTGCCCATTACTTAATTCACCGAGGATAGCCCGCGCCTTTAATCATTGGAGCCGGCGGTCTCCGCCGGT
>JBBQNS010000143.1:0-7572 GCA_038330175.1 Kiritimatiellia bacterium | reverse complement strand
CTTCACGAGCGACACGGAGCATCTCGTGGAGAACTTCACGGGGATGGCGCACGACCTGCAAGGTTTGGCTTAGTACAACAAAGTCGTAGGCCTGGTCGGGAATCATGTCGAGCTTTTGGTCGATGTCGCTATGAAAGACATCGAGATTCTTGCCCATAGCGGCGATAAGATGGTTAAGCTCGATATCGATGCCCATGCCGGAGGTTTGGCGGTTGGCGGTTAGCAGCGAGAGGAGGTCGCCATCGCCGCAGCCGAGATCGAGCACACGCGAGCCGGGCTCGATCAACGAGGCGATCAGGTCGTAATCGTTACGCTTCACGGCTTTGACGGGCGCAGCGCACTGCGCGCACCCGCCTAGAAAGGTGCAGATGACTTGGGACGTCTGGTCGATGTCCACCAGAAAAGCGTCGTGGCCGTACGGAGCCTTGAGCAGACAATAGGAAACTGGTTTTCCGATTTGTATTAAAGCCGAGGCAATTTCCAGAGACTGTTCCGGTGGGAATAGCCAGTCGGAGCTTAAGGCCACGATTAAGAAGCGGGCCTTCACGTGTTGAAAGGCGGTTTTCAAATTGCCGTAGGGTTCGGTCAGGTCGTAACTATCCATGGCTTGCGTGATGTGCAGGTAAGAGTTCGAATCAAAGCGTTCGACAAATTTTT
Organism: Kiritimatiellia bacterium; assembly: GCA_038330175.1. Taxonomy (GTDB): domain Bacteria; phylum Verrucomicrobiota; class Kiritimatiellia; order CAIKKV01; family CAITUY01; genus JAABPW01. The sequence goes on along the minus strand of JBBQNS010000143.1, from coordinate 6,915 downwards.
CGCCCTGATACTGGAGATAGCTCTCGACTTCGAAGCGGGTCCGGAAGCGCTCATCGGAGGAGACTTCTTTTTTCTTTCGGCCGAATTTACGGGTCATGATTTCCGGGGAAAGATAGGTGATATGCCCTAACATCCGCGCGGCGGCTAACCCGTTAGAAGGCTGTGTGCCGGTCCCGTAATAATTCCCTTCGGCCCAGCCGGGGTCGCTGGTGATGACTTCACGGCCCACGATATCAAAAGCCAGAGCCTGGGCCGAAAGTGAGGCGGCGGTAGCAAGACAGATACAACGTTCAGGAACGTCGGGGTAGCGGATGCTCCATTCAAGCACCTGCATGCCGCCGAAAGAGCCTCCAATGATTGCGTAGAGCCGCTTGATGCCCAGATGCTTCAGCAACAGGTAATGCGCGCTGACGACATCGCCAATGGTGATATTGGGGAATGTGGCGCCGTAGGGGGTGCCGGTGGTGGGGTTGTTGGAGCCGGGGCCGGTGGTTCCCTTGCAGCCGCCAAGAATATTGGCGCAGATGACGTGGAAACGGTTGGTGTCGATGCCTTTGCCGGGACCGATCATGGCATCCCACCAGCCTTGGGTTTTGGGGTCGTCAGAGTGATAGCCTGCGACATGGGCGTCGCCGGTGAGGGCGTGGCAGATGAATACCACATTATCTTTGGCCGGACTCAAGGTGCCATAGGTTTCGTAGGCTACGGTCAGTTCGGGTAAAACGTCTCCGCTTTCGAGCTTGAAGCCACCTGGCGCAAGCGAAATGGCGGCCAGTTTTGTCTCCACCAGCCCGACTGATTGTTCGTGATTTGATTTGTCCATGATTTGATAACCAATACCTATGAGCCTTTTGCAAAACCCTGCGGCCGACACGGAGGTCGTCCCTCCATCTTGCAAGACAGGCCGCTTCCATCATCTTCTGGAGGGTCGTGCTCCGTCACGACCGTCTTCTCTGGGGGTTTTGCAAGAGCCTCCTATATTTGAACCCGCCCTGAAAAACCTCTTTTCTAACGGGCGGAACCCTAAAAGTCAATCGTGGTGCAAGGTCTCGCGGTGTATCCAGTCGAGATAAGGGGGGTGGCCGGAGAGGATGGGCGTCACGATGATTTCCGGAACTTCGTAGGAGTGGTGGCCGTGTATGAACTCCTGTAGGGCAGGCACTAGATGAGTCTGAGTTTTGCAATGGAGGATAAACTCCGTGTTTGATTCCTTTTTACCCTGCCACCAATAGACGCTTCGGATGGGCCAGAACTGAACACAGGCGGCCAGTCGAGCGGAGGTGATGAGATCCGCCAGCTGAACGGCAAGATCTTTGGAGTCCACCGTGGTCGTGACAATTGAGCATGAGGTTTGATCCATGGGGTAACCATACCCAATCACGATGCCTTGCGGCAAGAGAGGATCTTGCACCCACAGCAACTCGAATGCTTCGTCCTGCCCACGCGGCTCAGCAAGCTTCGCCCTCCAGCAGAATCGTCTCCTTCTTGTAAATTATGTCTTCTGGAGGGCGAGGCTTGCCGAGCCGTGTGAATACTGGGTGCATTGAAGATCTAAGGGCGACATCAGTATCGTGGGAGGGGCGCTACGCGCCGCGATTGACTCTGGACGGGCACCCAGAGGTGAAGAATCGCGGCGCATAGCGCCCCTCCCACGAGTTGCTCGGGATAACAAGTTGCTTGGAATAAAGAGAATAGGGTTTCGGGCGCCTGGCTCCTGCGCTTGTTATCGCTGACATTGCAAGGAGGGTCATTTTTTGGCAAGCTCCTGAGTGCCTTTCTGAGATAGCACCACGTTCGCGAACAGATAGCTCACCGGATAAAAAAATGATGTCGAAGCCCCTTAAGATAGCTCTGGTTAATATGCCGTTCGCGATGACGTGTATGCCCTCGTTGGGGCTTGCACAACTGGAAGCGGTTTTGAAAGCCCGGTTTGGTGCAAAGGTGCAGGTTGCAACGCACTACTTGAATCTGGATTTCGCCCGGCAGGTGGATGACCTTGAGCTTTATCACCATCCTTATTCACCGCAGGGCTTTATGACTGAGGCAGGGGAATGGCTGTTTAGATCGGTGGCCTTTCCAGAAGTCGATGACAATACTTCTGACTATCTTAATCGCTTCTATTTTGAAGACAGCCCCGACATCACCCGTGTAAGAGGCTTTCTGCAATACCAGAAGGCCGGTTTGGAGGAATCGCTTGAGCGACTGATTGACCAGTACCAACTGCTGGAGGCTGATCTGGTCGGGTTTTCCCTGCTGTTTTCCCAGACGATGGCCTCCTTTGCGTTGGCCCGGCTATTGAAACAACGAAAGCCGGAGCTCGTCACTCTCTTTGGCGGGGCTTCCTGCGAGGGGGAGATGGGACAGGCCTTTGCAGAATGCGTTCCGCAGGTTGACTACTGTTTTTCCGGACCCGCTCTCGTCAGTCTGCCTGAATTCATCCAGTGCAAAGAGGCGGGCAACCTGGCGGGCTGCGACCGCATTAACGGCGTTTTTTCAAAAACGAATCGTCACTTATGGGGCGATGGCCGTGAGGGAACCCTTGCGCCGGTGGGGGATGACCTGGACATCGACGCCTGTGTCCTGCCCGACTACCACTCCTTTCTGGAGGCCCAGGAGCGCCTGTTTCCCAAGCCTCTGCGGACGCCGGTGTTGCTATTTGAGACGTCGCGCGGCTGTGCACGGGCCCAGGTGAAGGCGTGTCGGTTCTGCGGGCTCAACGGTCTCACCGCGCGATATCGACCGATGAAGGCAGAGAACGCCATTCGGCAAATCAATAACCTGTGGCAATACATTCCGAGGTCGATGTTCTTCATGGCCGTCGATAATCTTCTGCCGCCGGCTTACCCCCAGGATGTGTTCGCGCACTTGACGCCCCCAGGCGGGATGGCGATGCGCTACGAGGTAAGGCCTGACTTGTCGGATGCGGATATACAGTCGTTGTGCCAGGGCGGAGTCACCTGGTTCCAGCCGGGTATTGAGGCACTCTCAACCTCAACACTGAAATTGATGAGCAAAGGCGTTACAGCCTTTAGTAACTTGCGGTTTTTGAAGGATTGCACAAAACACCCCGTTACCTTGGAATGGAATTTGTTGATAGGTACTCCCGGGGAGGAGTCGGTAGTGTGGGAGAAGTATATGCGAGATCTCCCGTTGATGATGCACCTTGCGCCACCCGCTGCGGCATTCCCTATCATGTTTGTAAAATACAGCCACTATTATGAGCATCAGGCGGAATATGGGTTGCAACTTGAACCCCAGGAAGCCTACTCGTATCTTTTCCCCTTTAAGCAAGCGGACCTGAAGCGGGTGGCGTATCGGTTTAGCAATGCCGCCGCGGACTCGGGGCAGCTGGCTACGTGGCTGGAGCGATTGAATGGCTTGATCCGACGTTGGCGCGAGCGGCGGGATGGACTGGATGGACGTCCGCCTGCGCGGTTGTGTCTGGTGGAGGAGGCGGAGGGGGCCAGTATCTACGACACGCGTTCGGGCGAGGCCGTGTGGCATTCCTTATCGTCCTCTGCCCTGAGGCTCATTCGATTCCTCGAAAAGCCTGCTGACAGAAGCGAGATGGTGGCTCAGCTTCCAGACGAAGCGTTGCAAATTCAGAATGACCTGGATTTGTTTGTGGCACGTGGCTGGGTATTTGAGGAAGATGGCCGCTATCTTAGCCTGCTTGCAGGTTGATCACAGGAGGGCGGGCACTATGAGCCCAATGTCGGGGAATGTCGCGCTCATAGCGCGCGACCTCCTCGATCATGTCTAGGAGCCTGTCGGGGGGGGGGCTACCGGCGGAGACCGCCGGCTCCAGAATAAAACCCGCAGAATTTGGCTTCAGCAGCCCAAAACCTTGATCAGGTCTTCCCTGCCGGCCAGTTGCAAGGCTTCGCGTGCCTTCCGGTGGAACTTGGGATCGTGATAAAGAAGCAAGGCGCGTTGAAGGGCTTTGTCATTATCGGTTCGAGCCACGTAGACTTTTTCGCCCGTCAACGGATCCATGCCGGTGTAGAACATGGCGGCGGCGACCGTCAGTGGGGCCGGGTAGAAATCTTGGACTTGCTCGGCACGAATATTTTCCTTCTTCAGGTAAAGTGCCATTTCAATCATATCCGCCAAAGTGCAGCCGGGATGGCCGCTGACAAAATATTCAATCACCTGCTGGGTTTTTCCAGCCTTCCGATCGGCATCCTTGAACCGCTTAACAAACCCGCGATAAGCCTGCACGCCCGGCTTGCGCATCAGGCGCAGGACGTTGTTGGTAACATGTTCGGGCGCGATTTTCAACCGACCGCACACATGATGCCGGGCCAGCTCCTCGATGTAGCCGTGAGGATCCTGCGCCAAAGCGAGATCGAAGCGGATGCCACTGGTAATGAAGACGTGGTTAACTCCGGGCAGGGCGCGGGCGGCCCGCAAGAGCTCAAGTTGAGGTTGGGGATCGGTAATAAGGTTAGCGCAGAGCTCCGGCATAAGACAGCTCGGTCGCTGGCAGTTCGCGCCATGCCGGCGGCAGGAGGTCCCATACATGTTGGCGGTGGGCCCCCCAAGATCACTGATGGTGCCATGGAAATCAGGGGAGGATGCCAGATGCCGGATCTCGTCCAGTATGCCTTGGCGGCTACGGGAATGGATGGTTTTGCCTTGATGCGCGGCGATGGCGCAGAAGGAGCAGGAGCCATAGCAACCGCGGTGAGTGGTTACCGAGTCCTTGATCATGTCATAGGCGGAAATACGCTTGCTGCCATAGGACGGGTGCGGCTTGCGCGTGAAGGGTAGGGCGTAGAGTTTGTCGAGTTCGTGGGTGTCGAGCGGAGCGGCAGGGGGATAAACCACTAGCTGGCGCTCGCCATGTAACTGGGTGAACGTCTGGGGTTTATCGGTGGCAGCGTTAAGTAGAATCTCGCGGGTCATGGCGTTGAAAGTGGCTTTGCCTTCAGGGGTTGGAGCGGAGACGGATTCGTAGGAGGGGAGTTCAGTGATCTGAAATCTGAGATCTGGAATTTTAGATATCACCGCCGTGCCGGGGATGCCTGATAGGCCTTCGCCCCGATTCAGTCGGTCGGCAATTTCGGTGATGGCGCGTTCGCCCATGCCGTACACCAGCAGATCCGCCTTGGAGTCAAAGAGAATCGAGCGCTTGATGCTGTCGGTCCAATAATCATAGAAAGGGAAACGGCGCAGCGAGGCCTCGATGCCGCCGATGATGACAGGAATGGTGCCAGATTTGAGATTTGAGATTTGAGATTTGAAAGCCTGCCGGACCTTGGTGACGTAGACGATAGTGGCGTTAGGCGGGCGCAGATCGCTTTGGCCTTCAGGCAGGTAGGCGTCGTCCCTGCGCCGCTTGCGCATCACGGTTAGGCGAGCGAGTTGACTGTCGAGGTTCCCTGCTGCAACACCCCAGAACAAGCGGGGTGGGCCCAACACGCGAAAGGCTTCAACATCGTTGGCGTCAGGCGCGGCAATGATTCCAACGCGGTAGCCATAGGATTCCAGCCACCGCCCAATCAGGGGAACCCCGAAGGAAGGATGGTCCACATACGCATCCCCTGTGACCAGAATCACATCGCACTGATCCCACCCACGCTGCTCCATTTCACGGCGGGACATGGGAAGAGGTTGTATGGTCTTTGTGTGGTCAAACATGATAACGACCCGTGGACATGGAATCCAGAATCCAGAATTCAGTATCCAGAATAAAGACATCTCGCGATGCCAATCCATGCGAAGGGAAGGAGATTAAGTGCTTCATAATCATTCTGGATTCTGGCTCCTGGATTCTGGATTCTATTTCTTTTTCTTTCTTTTTCTCGCTGCAAACTCAGGAGCTTCCTTGAGACAGGTGGCGAGAAGCGACATGGATTTTTTAATTAATTTCCAGCTTTCACGCTTCAACTCAAGGGGGTCTTCCCCGACATCGGCCCAGCCAGGGGTGGTAAGGTCATCCGGAGGGATGGCTACCTTATCCCAATTATGGAAAAGCCGGCCCCAAGGACTATGGAGAAGGGCGTGAACCAGCTTTTGGTGGGTAGGATACCAGAAAGAGTCATGATAAATGACGCTGGCAATGTAAGCCCAGGGCGCCAAAACCGTCTTGAGCGACCACTCGATAGGCTTACGCAGGGGGCCCCAATAGATTTTATGCTGCATTCTGCTGGCAAAGGTCATTTTCTTGTACGGTCCAACAAAATGCCAATCTTCCTCCAATGTCTCCGGGTCACCCACAATCTCAATATCGCGAAGATCCCCACAGCCGAGACCGGCTTCGTGAGCTAACCTAATGAATTTAATATCTTGTAAAGGATTGAAGCCCATTAACTTAGCTGCAACGGCGTCGATGGCAACTTGATCCGATGAGGCCAGAATCACGTTTTTGACGTGCGGGATCATGCAACGTGGGCCCGGGCCATCGCCGGCGAACGTGCCGTCCATCACCGCGAAAATGCCTGGATGTATCTTCTGTTGGATTCTAAGCAAATCCACAAGTGTTTCATGGATAACAGGATGAGTCCAATGTCGGTGCTCATTAAGGAGGCCACCAAAGGCGTTTTTCATGGCCCCGGTTGTGGTGGTGAAAACATGGGTTTTAACGGTAGGAAGATGGATGATATTCTCACCGATGAACCGTTTAGGAATCATGAAGCCGTCTGGATATACTTCGTTGAGACAGAGGAACTTATCGGTAACATCTCCGACGGCCTCGCGCACGTTAATCCAGGGTTCATTACCTTCATAAAGATGAATGTTGCGAAGCCCATGAGCCTGGACGACGTTAATTTGCTTGTTTTCCCGTTCTCCGAAGTGGGCATCGATCACCACGGTACGGTTATGGCAGGCATGGATATTCGAGGGAGAATAGCCATCCTTTTTCATGGCACGGATTACGCCATCCAGTTGCCAGGGGGTGGTGGAGCTGCC
>JBBQNS010000142.1:0-7650 GCA_038330175.1 Kiritimatiellia bacterium | reverse complement strand
GGAGTGTTCACCCATGCCGGTGATCACGATGTGGTTATCCTCCCGGAGTTCGCCCACGAGAGCCATAATTTTCGAGGTTCCAATTTCAAGCGCTACGATTGGAGCAAGTCCCATAAATTTCCATTTCTTAAAAGTAAAAGTGATGTAGTTTTCCTTAATTGGCGCCATAACGCAATTCCGAAATCTTTAATTGTCTCTGGTTGCGCAGGTGCAGGATGTGTGCTATTTCTAGCGGCTAATTTTTATCCCCCTATCGGTGGACGGAGGCAGATATTGGATTTGCGGCAGGCATATATTGCTTTAAATATGATGCAGGGAGTGGGCCCGGTAACGGTGCGTACGTTGTCTGCGCATTTGGGCTCAGTGACGGCTATTTTCGAGGTTGATAAACCGGCTTTAATGAGAATTCCCGGAGTGGGCCGTGAGAGGGTCAGCAAGATTTTAGAACAGCGAGAGCGGATTGATGTCGCACGTGAAGAACAGGCTGCGGCGGAAGTGGGTGCCCATCTGATTACGCCCGTGGATGCTGAATACCCCAAGCGCCTTTTAGAAATCTATGATCCGCCGTTGGCATTATATGTGCAGGGTGCCTTGCAACTGCGGGATGAACATGGAGTGGCGATTGTAGGCTCGCGTCGGACCTCCCATTATGGTTTGGAGACGGCCGAGCGGCTAGGGACTCAGCTGGCACAAAGCGGCATTACGGTGATCAGTGGCCTGGCTCGCGGAATCGATACGGCCGCTCATAAAGGAGCGCTTAAGGGAAAAGGGCGCACGGTGGCGGTCTTGGGCGGGGCGTTGGACTGCATGTTTCCTCCGGAAAATGCCGATCTAGCCTGCCAGATAGCACGGCAGGGGGCGGTGCTGTCAGAATATCCTATGGGCCGCCAGCCGGATAAAACCACGTTTCCCGTTCGGAACCGGATTGTGAGTGGCCTCTCTAAAGGAGTAACCGTAGTCGAGGCGGATGTGGCCAGTGGCGCGATGATTACGGCTCATCAGGCAGTGGACCAGGGCCGGACCGTTTTTGCGGTACCGGGTCGAATTGATTCTTTCGGCGCCCGGGGGCCCCATAAATTGATCAAAAATGGCGCCAAACTCGTGGAAAGCGTTGAAGATATTCTAGAAGAGTTGGGTTGTTTGATCCCGACACCGGCTAAGACCGGTGGGGCTACAGCTGGCCCGACCCTGACTGAGTTCGAAATGGAGTTGGTATCGTTGATTGCCGAAGACGGTGAATCTGAGTTGGATACCTTGATCCGCCGGACGGGACGTAAACCCTCCGAGATCAGTGCTCTCCTACTGGGATTGGAATTGAAGCGTGTGGTTAAAATGTTGTCGGGTCAGCGTGTTGCTTTGAGAAAATAGTAATAATGAACCTTGAAGTCGGGATTTTGGCATGTCTGGCATCGGGTCTAAAGGAAGCAGAATATGGGAAAAAGTCTAGTCATCGTTGAGTCACCTGCCAAGGCCAAGACTATTAATAAGATTCTTGGCGCAGATTTTATAGTCAAGGCGTCCATGGGGCATATCCGCGACCTTCCCGTTAAAAGCCTGGGAGTGGATCCGGAGAAGGATTTCAAGCCTCAATATGAAGTGACGCCCGATCGCAAAAAAATCGTCAAAGAACTTTCTGACATTGCCGAAGGGTGTGACGCCATCTATCTGGCGCCCGATCCTGACCGGGAAGGGGAGGCGATTGCCTGGCACCTTAAGGCCTTACTTAAAGGAAAAGTGGCCGATGATCAGTTCTTTCGGGTTACGTATAATGAAATTACGCCCCGAGCCGTGAAGGAGGCCTTTGCCAATCCCTCAGAGATTAACGAAAAGCTGGTCAATGCCCAGCAGGCCCGCCGTATTCTGGATCGTATTGTAGGGTATAAGGTTAGCCCGCTCCTTTGGAGCCGTATCCGCCGAGGCTTGAGCGCGGGGCGTGTGCAATCAGTTGCCTTACGCCTAGTGTGCGAACGCGAAATGGCGATTCGTGCCTTCATTCCGGAACCGTTCTGGCTGTTCGGGGCCGATGTCCGCAAGGAAGTGGAGCCACGAGAGCCGTTTGCGCTCCGCTTGGCTCGCATCAAAGGGGCGAAGGCGGATGTCCGGACTCCGGAACAGGCCGAGCTGGTTCGCAACGAGCTAAACGGACGTCAGCTTCGCGTCAAGGATATCATCCGTCGTGATCTTACGAAGCGGGCCTTCCCGCCCTTCATCACCAGTAGCCTGCAGCAGGCGGGTTCGCGCGTATTTGATTTTAATCCCAGCCGTACCATGAAGATTGCTCAGAAATTATATGAAGGGATGGATCTGGGTGACGGCCCTACCGGGTTGATCACTTATATGCGTACCGACTCTTTCAATATCGCGCAGGACGCTATGCATGAATGCCGGGCCTTCATCGGGCAGGAATATGGCCAGGACTATGTGCCTGAGAAACCGAACTATTTTAAAAGCCGTGGCTCGGCTCAGGAGGCCCATGAAGCCATCCGGCCTACAGATGTGAACCGGACTCCCGAGAAAATGGCCCCCGTCCTGACACCAGATGAATTGAAACTATATTCCCTGATCTGGCAGCGTTTCGTGGCGAGTCAAATGGCCCCGGCGAAGATCGAACAAAAAACAGTGGAAGTTGAAACGCCCGGGTACAGTGGCGATGTGCCGGATTACCTGTTCCGGGCGACCGCTTCGCAGGTCGTATTCCCCGGGTATATGAAAGTCAGTGGAATCCAGAAAAGAAACAAAGAAAAGGATTCTTCTGAGAAGGATGAAGGCGCTGAAGAGGAGGCGGATGTCGATCAGCTTCCCACTCTCGCGATTGGCGAAATGCTGGAGTTGCTGAAATGGCTGGAGGAACGAAAAGAGACTCAACCCCCGGGGCGCTTTAGTGAAGCATCGCTCATCAAGGCGCTCGAAGAGAACGGGGTGGGCCGCCCGAGTACGTATGCGTCGATCATCGGGACACTTTATGATCGCAGGTATATTGCCAAGGAAAAGAAGTCCGTTCAGCCGACCGAAATTGGCCTCCAGGTAAACGGCTTTCTGATTCAATATCTCAATGAGCTGTTTGATGTGAAATTTACTGCCGGCATGGAGTTGTTGTTAGACGATATCGAGGCCGGTAAGGTGGAATGGACCGTCATGCTGCGGGACTTCTATGGCACCTTTGTTGAATGGATGAAGGCGGCCAAGGGGCCTGTGCCGGACCGTATCAAGGTGAGCGGCGTGTTGTCGGTCTTGGATCAGGTCAAGGAGTGGGGCCCGGAAGTGAAACGCGGACGACGTACCTACAGCGATAAGAAATTTGCAGACTCCATTCGTGATCAGCTGGATAAAGCCGAGAAACCGTTGTCCATGCGCCAGTTTGAGTCGCTGGGCCGGATTGCCTTACGCTATCGTGAACAGATTTCTGGTGTTGAAACGGTGATGACCGATGCCGGATTGGCCCTTTTGCTGGATGAGAAACCGGATGTGCCGCCGGAAGCTTCAACCATTGAAAAGATGGCGTTGCTCAAGGTGATTGAATTTGAGGCACCCAAGAAGCCCCGCCGTGGACGTGCGTTTGATGAAAAGAAATTTGTGGACTCCCTGCAGCGGCGTGTGGATCAGAATCGAGAACTCTCGCCTGCGCAGCTTAACGTGATCAATCGGATGGTATTGAAGTATGCCGATTGCATCCCTGATTTTGAAGCCATCAAGACGCGGCTAGCCTTGGAGGCACAAGGGCCTCAGGTTGAAGACCCTGAGTGTGCCGCGCTATTGGATCAACTTAAGGCTGTTACGGAATGGAAAGAAGCGGTTGAGAAAAAAGGTAAGACCTTTGACGATAAAACGTTTTATATTTCGCTATCCAGGCAATACGAACAGCGTAAATCACTGACCCCCCGCCAGAAGTCAGCGCTTAAGCGTATGGTCAAAAAATATGCGCCGCCCGTCGCCGAAGAACCTGAAACTTGATCCAAGTTTATGCTTGCGCCGCAAGGGGTTATTGAGGATTATCCGCAGTTCTTAGTAGGTGGGTAGTAGGGTTTATCGGGGGTGTCTCCGATGCTACTGGCCCGTGTAACTGAGTGAAAAACAACGAAAAGTAAACTATGGCTAAAAAGCATAAGAAGAGCTCTGCGCCGGTGGTTGTCGAAGACGCCGCCCGGGTACAGATGTCTCAAATGTACGAAGAGACCCTGAAAACATTCACCGAGGGATCGATTATTCCTGGCAAAGTCCTGGAAGTCCGCGGGGATGGAGTCCTTGTGGACATCGGGTACAAATCAGAGGGTATGATTCACGCCAGTGAATTTCCCGACATCACTGCGGTTCAGCCCGGCGATGTGTTTAATGTCCTGCTCGAGGGCATTGAAGATGATGAAGGTATGGTCATGCTCAGCAAGAGCAGAGCCGAACAGCAGGAACACTGGAATCAAGTCCTGGATACCTACAAAGAAGGCAGTATTGTTAATGGTGATGTCCGCAGTCGCGTCAAGGGCGGATTCATTGTGGATGTGGGTGGCGTGGAATCCTTCCTGCCCGGTTCACAGGTTGATGTTACCCCGGTTCATGACCCGGATGCCCTCGTTGGCAAAACACTCGAATTTAAGATTATCAAGATCAATGACGATCGCCGTAATATCGTGTTGTCGCGCCGTGAGCTGATGGAAGACCGTCGCCGCGACCGCAAACGCGAGTTACTGACCGAGATCAAGGTTGGCCAGGTTCGTAAGGGCTCGGTCAAGAATATCACCGACTTCGGTGTGTTCGTCGATCTCGATGGTATGGATGGCTTGCTGCATATCACGGATATGAGCTGGGGCCGCATCAATCATCCGACCGAATTGGTCAAGGTTGGTGACGAACTCGAAGTTGTCATTCTCGATGTCAATTTGGAGAAGGAACGCGTTTCGCTTGGCTTGAAGCAGCGGAGCAACAATCCTTGGGAAAATATCCAGGCGAAGTATCCCGTGGGCAGCCGCCTGCGTGGCAAAGTGGTCAATTTGGTTCCTTATGGCGCGTTCGTCGAAATCGAACAGGGCGTCGAGGGCTTGGTCCACGTGTCCGAAATTTCCTGGACCAAACGTATCGCGCGCGCTTCCGATGTCCTGACCGTTGGACAGGAAGTGGATGTCGTGGTGCTGAACGTCAACCGGGAAGAGCAGAAGATCGCGCTAGGTATTCGTCAGACCGAGGAGAATCCTTGGGATGGTGTCCGGATGCGTTATCCGATCGGTGCCCGCGTCAGCGGCAAGGTTCGTAACCTGACCTCCTATGGTGCGTTTGTCGAGCTTGAAGAAGGTATCGATGGAATGGTGCATGTGTCCGATATGTCCTGGACCCGCAAGATCAATCACCCCTCTGAAGTTCTGAAAAAGGGTGAGGAAGTGGCGGCCGTGGTATTGGAAGTCGATCCCGACAATCAACGCATCAGCCTTGGCCTCAAGCAGGCTCAGGAAGATCCGTGGTCGACGATCGCCGCCCGCCTTAAAATTGGCCAGATGGTCAAGGGTAAGGTTACCAAGTTGGCCTCCTTCGGAGCCTTCGTGGAGATTGAGGAAGGCATTGACGGGCTCGTTCATATCTCGCAGATCAGCGATGATCGCGTTGAGAAGGTGAAAGATGTCCTCAAGGTCGGTCAGGAAGTCGAAGCCCGCATCGTTCGCATTGACCAGGTTGATCGCAAGATCGGTCTGAGCATCAAGGCGGCGAGCGTGTCGGACGAAGACTTTGTCGTGAAAGACGAGATGCTCGAAGGGCTGCGCCCGGGTGAGGATCTGGTTGATCTGGCAGGTGCCTTTGACGCCGCGTTTGGCGCTAGGGATGAGGAATGGCGCCCGGGTGAGAAATCCGGCGGCCGAGACCGGTAGAAGACCTGTTATAAGATAGTGAAGTGACGAGGCGCGCCGGACAACCAACGGGGCGCCTCGTTTTTTTAGATGGAGAATATTAGCGTCCCACAGGACGCAGGTTAATAGGCTGCAGGCTGTTAGACTATTAGGGAATACCAGAAGTCTCGTCTGCTTTAGGTCCTGGTCGTTTACGGTTTTTCCAATCGCCGTTTCTTCGCTTTCACCTAACAGTCTACAGCCTAAAATGCTAACAGCCTTGGCGTCCTGTGGGACGCCAGTGGATGGAGTATAAATATGACGAATGCCATTGAAGTATTGAAGGGGCGGGGGTTGTTTGACGCCGTCACGAGTCCGGACATTATGAAGCAGGTGGAATCGTCCACTTCTGTTTATGCTGGGTTTGACCCCACGTCCAGTAGCCTGCAAGTCGGAAATTTCGTTACCATTATGGGCTTGGCCCATTTTCAGCGGGCCGGGCATAAGGTCATTGCATTAGCCGGTGGGGCCACTGGTATGATTGGAGATCCATCAGGAAAATCGGCTGAACGCAAGCTTCAGACGCCCGAGGAAGTGGAGCAGAACTTGGTTGGTGTGCGGGAAAACCTGTCCCGGTTCCTAGATTTTGACTGCAAGATCGCACCGGCGAAAATCGTAAATAATAACGATTGGCTTCAGAAATTTTCGTATATTGATTTTCTGCGTGAGGTCGGCAAGCATTTCCGTATGGGTGCCATGTTGGGCAAAGAGAGTGTCCGGGCTCGTATGGAGAGCGAAGCCGGAATGAGCTATTGCGAATTCAGTTACCAACTCATTCAGGCCTACGACTTTTTGCACCTGTATGACGCCGAGGCGTGCCGCATCCAGATTGGTGGCTCAGATCAGTGGGGGAATATTACCGCAGGAACCGATTTGATTCGCAAATTGCGCGGCGGAGAGGCCTTTGGGATGACGTTCCCCATCATTTGCGATAGCAGTGGACAGAAGTTCGGGAAGACTGCGGGGAATGCCATTTACCTGGATCATAACCGCACCTCGTATTACGATTTATATCAGTTTTTCATCCGGACGGAAGATGCGGATGTTCTACGCTTCCTTAAGATCTTTACATTTTTACCACTCGATCAGATTGAAGCTATCGCTCAGGAAATGGCCTCGGCGCCGGAGAAGCGACTGGCACAGAAGACCCTGGCGGAGGAGATAACTCGGACGGTCCACGGGCCGGCCGGCTTGGCGATTGCGCAACGGGCCAGCGAGATCCTTTTTGGTGGCTCCATGGATGGCATGCGTGCAGATGAGCTGATTAAGGTGTTCGCGAATGTCCCATCGCGCGAACTTCCGCTGGCATCTTTGAAAGACGCCGGTTTATTGGATGTGGCGATGGCTGCTGGCTTGTGCAAGAGCAAGGGGGATGCCCGGCGGCTGGTGACGGAGGGCGGTTTCTATGTGAACAACATCCGCATGACCGATGCCGCGGTGCGAATCAGTGGTGACATGCTGATTGACGGTCGCGTGATGGTGATGAGGGCAGGGAAGAAGAACTACTGCCTGGTGAATGCGGTATAAAGGGGGGCCTAGTTGAAGCTGAATGACGTCCAGGAGACTGTCGGGCTTTGCTCACTCGGAAGGCTACCGGCGGAGACCGCCGGCTCCAGGGTAAAATTTGCGTCAACAATCAAGCGCTGCGTGTTACGCCCCGTTTTGATTCTTTGGACGTTTTATCCAAAGTTTTCCTTTAGCTGCGATATCGTATCCCGGACTCGTTCTCTTATCTAAAATTAAAACACGTAAACCCATCCGGGTCGCTTCAATTGCCGCATAG
>JBBQNS010000141.1:0-7658 GCA_038330175.1 Kiritimatiellia bacterium | reverse complement strand
TCGCAAGCAACGCGCCCGAATCTTTGACTGGCACGGAGTTGTGCCGCAGATCACGCAAACGCTTCCCGACCGCCGCGCTTTCAAAGAACCGAAGTTCGGCCTCGTCGGTGATGCCGCCTAGATTCCGCAGCACACCCGTTTCCGGATCGGTGTACACGCTGTCGGGATCGATATAGCGGTACGTTTCAGGCATACGCTTTGCTCCGCGTCAGCCGCAACAGTTCAGCCAGATCGATTGTGTCGGACATGTAATCCCTGATGATTTCAATACCTTTAGGCGTCGGCTCGAAATCCTCAAACATGTTCGAGCCGATGGCCTGCAACGCATCATTGAACAGCGCGGCATCCGAGAATTGAATCCCCATGATTTTCAAGCCGACGCGGTCAACGTTGATTGGATGATAGCTCATGCTTTTCCTGCTATTCGTTCGATGTCCGTCGGGGTGAGCGGCTCACCCGGCCGCAGGTCCATCTTGTAGACGATGCCATCGATCGGCGAGACAATCTCCTTCTGCTGGACCTGGGCGTCGGCTACTACGGCCTGACGGACGCGCACCGCGATGTCCGCCTCGTCGAGTTGCTGTTTCAGTTTTAGCTGGGTGTAGTCGGCATCGGGGATGAAGCCTTTGCGCGCCAGCGGTTCGTTGCGGCTGAGATTCTCCTTGCTGATGGCCGTGACCCGTCGGCTGTATTCGATCAGGGCCTCGGTGACGTCGTGCTGGGCGCGCTCGACGGCGTCGTCGAGCTGGCAGAGCGGCTGCCCCTGATGCACGGTTTGGCCCTCGGCTCCCAACGCCTTGCGCCTCTCCGCAGTTGGCCAGACATCTCATCCCTGTGGAGTTTTCAAATTCCTTGTTTGCCCATACTTCTGAATATGATAATTTAGATCAATCTAATACGAGGTGCACCATGCTGGGTACAAAAGAAATAATTCAGGAAGCTCAATGTTTGCCCATGGAAGAAAGAGCCATCGTGATTGATTCGTTGCTTCGCTCTCTTAATTCTTCGACCACTCTTATTGAAGACAAGTGGCTGGAAATTTCAAAACGCCGGTTGGCTGAATTGCGATCAGGCCGGGTTAAGCCCGTGCCAGGTGAACAGGTATTTGCCAGGATTCGGGATGCTCTCGCCTGATGGCTTTCTCTTTCCATCCAGGGGCCGAGGAAGAATTTCTGGCAGCATCCCGATACTACGACGCCTGTGAGCGTGGCTTGGGCGCCGATTTCATGATTGAGGTATATTCTGCCATTCAGCATATTTTGGACTACCCCTCTGCATGGACTAGCGTGGGAAGTGATGTGCGGCGGTTTTTGCTCAATCGATTCCCTTTTGCAGTTCTTTATAGCATTGAACTTGATGGGGTTTTTGTTCTGGCCGTCATGAGTCTTAATCGTGATCCTGATTACTGGAAACATCGGCGAGAGTAGTCTCTCTGGTTCTGTTTCGTGACCGGGAGATTCGCTGGCAGGTGGTCCGCTATGATGCGGCGCAGGATCGCGCCTACGCTGACCGCGAGTTCTTCCTGAGCGACGCGGCAAGGATCTAGCGGGCTTTTTCAGGAGCTGGGAAAACACTAAGGCAATTCGACAACAATGCCGGGTTGAGCGATTTGGATGGCATTCGAAAGCGGCTCAACTAAGGGAAAAAGTGATTCGTAGCAGCTGTTTTGGGCATGCAAAACAATGACGCATAAGGAACTGTTTCGCAGTGATTGCTTGAAAATCAGGTTGGAATCAATGGTGACAAAGACGTCAAACTGATCTTTCATCAAATTCAACAACTCGTTGTCTGGTTTTCCCGCCCAACCCTGCCGGGGAACCGTAGTGACAGCGTGTAAATGTAGATCCTTGAGCAATCGCCGTGGGAGGCACTCGTCTAGAATGACTTTCATGCGGGTACAGCTTCAAGTAAATAGTGTTTGGCAGCTTCCAGAACGGCAATGACCTGATCCCGTTTTACAGTGGGGAAGTCATATAGGAACAGGTCAATCGAATCGCCTGCTTCAAGGCAAGCAATAAGGTTTTGAACTGGCACGCGAGTACCTTCAAAAACGGGGATGCCTCCCAGAATGGTGGAATCGCAAACGACTAAGTTTTTTGGATGATTCATTTACTTATTTTTAAGAAGTTTTAACAGCTATGTAAGCATGGAATTCAGCTGAATTCATGGCAGATTCCCCAGATTCCATGAAAATGGTGGAAACCCTGACAGTCGCATGCTAAAAAGACGCTTTATCCAAGCAAAAACTACCTCCATAACTACGACTGGGCCAGCAAAAGCCACCCGGAATGGTTGGGGAAGCCGGCTTGCACATGATAACGGCTCGTGCAGTCGCCTGAAACGGAAATCCCGGGAATAACCGGCGCATGCCTCGCCGAGGCTGATGGGTGTCATTTCTTGCTGGGCATAGAGTCCAACCTGTTGGACTCTATGCCCTCTTGGTCACTTGCGGTTGGTTCCGGCATGCCCTTTGGTTGCCACTGGCAGTTCCGGCCGCGTCGCCCATTCAGTCCACCCGGCGTCGTACCAGCGAACATGGCGGTATCCCAGCAGATGCTTCAGCACAAAGAAAGTCTGGCTGGCCTGGTGGCCAGTGCGGCAGTGCACGATAACTTCCGTATCTTTCGACGGAATGATCTGGCTGTAAGCGGTGGACAGGGTGTTGATCGGCTTGAATGAAACGACTTTGTTGGAACTCGTGACGAGATCCTCGGTGTACGGCCGGTTGAGCGCGCCGGGGATATGGCCTGCACGGGCTTCATCGGACTTCTTGCCCGTGTAGAAGTCCGCCGGGCGGACGTCAATGATTACGGTCCCGGGCTTGCCGAGTGTGGCGGCCACGGTCCTGAAATCGACCGTGAAGCGATCCGCCTCCTGTTTCACCGGGTACACCGATTCGGTAACCGCAGGCAGCGTGGGATTCGCGGGCTTCCCCTCCTGTGCCCACCTCGCGTACCCACCGTTGAGAACGGCGTAATCCAAGTATCCTAACCGCTCCAGCGCCATGCCGGGTAACGTGGCGTCGTGCACTTTGTCGCCGTACACGAGGACAATCGTGTCCGAAGGCATCAGCCCCAAAAGCGAGAACTGAGCTGCCAGCATGGCCGCAGGGAGGAGCATGGAAGGCACTCCCCCAATGTTGCCGCGGAGACTTTCGACGTTGAGACTGAGGGAACCCGGAATGTGTGCCGTGTTGTATTCCGGCTGGGGGCGTAGATCGATGATCTTGAGACCGGGTGCGCCGAGCCTGGAGGCCAGCCACTCAGTCTCGACGGCCTGTGGCAGAGTTGCATGAACCACCATCGCTGGAGCCCCAGGCTTAACCGGTGTCGCCGGAGACGCAGCGAAGAAGGCGCGCCAGGCGTTGACTCGCGCGGTAGCCAATGTCGTCAACGGCTCGGGCCGCAACGAGAAGGGTTTGAGGCAACGATCCCGGAAGCCTTGCAGGCCGTCCGTGAGCAGGTAGACGTTGTCGAACCCCTGACGCTGGAGCGAGTCGCGCGCCTGCGCCGGATGCGTCATACCGTTGGAATAGAGAACGATCAGCCCCTTGTTTCTGTGGGGCTGCAGGACCTCCGCCAATTGGGCGAGCGGCACGTTGATGGCCGCGCGGATGTGGAAACTGTTGAATTCGAACGCCGGCCGGACATCCACAACCACCAGGTTCCCTTCCCCGGCCATGAGTCGGTCGGCGAGTTCTTCGGGTTCGATATGATCTCGGGCCTGCTGCACACTCGCCATCAGGGCCTTTTCTGACGTTAAGGCGCCCGCCTCTGCGGGCCCGGCAACGGCCTTGGTTACTGAGGGAGACAGCACGAACAGCCCTGCTGCCACTGTCACCAGCGCCAGACTGAAGGCCTTCAGGAAAGGCGAGCCAAGGTACACAGAGCGACCGGTGCGCGCCTTCTCGGCCCATTCCGCCAACCAGAAGGCAGCCACGGCAACCAGCGTAAACACCAGGATGAATGCATTCCGCGACAGGCCCAACGTGGCATACATCATCTGCGTGCCACGATCGCCGGCCGTGTACAGCGGACGGATCCAGGGGAAGAGTTCACTGAACACGATACTTCCGCCGATGGTGCCCACCAGGAACACAAGCGCATCGATCCGGCCTGCGGCGAGACCCGCCACGGCCGTACCGGGGCACCAAGCCCCCATCACGAAACCCACACCGAAGAGGAGCCCGCCCACGATCTGAGCGCCGTAGATGGTCGGCATAAGAAACACCTGTTCCAAACTGATCCAGCCGAAGGCGACCAAGTACGACAAACCCAGCATGGCGGTGACGAGAGCCGTGAACATCACCTTCACGACGGCCATGTCGGTGAAGTAGAAGACTCCTGCCAAACGGCGCGAACTGCTGAAGCCGGCCCGCTCCAGCGCAAAGCCGAAGCCTAACCCTATGAGCAGCGCGAGGAATAGAGCCGTTGGGGTTCCGAGGGCGTCGAGGCTATAGAGCGTGTTAATCATGCCATTGCCTCCTTACGAACCAAGCCGTCGCATACCCGCTGGCAAACAGGCACAGCATGAACACGATGCTGCCGGTGAGCAGCAGCGCACCCCCGCTCAAGGCCTGCCCGGAGGTGCAGCCCTGGGCCAAGCGGCTCGCAAAGCCGACGATCAGTCCGCCCGCTATGGCGTACCCGAGTCGGCGGCTCCTGGATGACGCGGCCCCGCGCTCCACCTGAATGCGCACGCGGTTGGCCAGAAGCGCTGAGAACAGCGCCCCAATAAATGTGCCCGCGAACATGAACACAAGGTAGTAGTTCAGCGGATTCGCGCCCCACTTGCCGAAGTACTCGCTGCCCAGCGTGTGGGGCACTGAAACGCACATCGAGAGGGATGCGCCGATTCGCGCAATACCGCTCGATGCACCGAGGCCAGCCCCGAGCAGAACGAAGGATGCCAAGAGCACCAGCCCAAGAAGAACCCCTGCCAGATAGGGATTCGCATAGGGCTTGGATCCGCCGTTGGGAATGGTTTTGTCTTTAGTCATAGTTCAACACCCCGCGCTTCTCTTCTTGGGCGGTTCAGGCATTGCCGGGGCAGGCGCCGGCGGGGCCCCCGCTGGCTTGAGCGCGGGGGGTGGAACGGGAGCTGAAGATGCCGGAGGCAGGGGCGATCCCGACTCATTCCAGTAGGCCTCCAATCCACCAAAAAGAACTTTGATCGGACGCAGGGTCTTCTGAGAGAGGATGCCACCCACGGCCATCGCAAGCGAGCCGTCACGGTCCACAATCACCAGCGGCACGGCGCCGTTCAAATAGGCGGGATTGGCAATCACGTCGGCAATATCCGCGTTCATGGAGCCGGGCAGACTGAAGTCAGCATACTGCGCCGGCGGGCGAATATCGACGAGCTCGAACGTGCCGGGCAGATCCATGAGCATCCGCTTCAATTCTGCGGCGTCGATGCGGTCGGGAAGTCTGATGGCCCGCGCAGGCGCGGGGGCTGTGCCGGAAGCGCCCCCAACGGCGCTCAGTGTAGGCAGGCCGGCGGCGATCCAAGCCTCGCTACCGCCTTCCATATTCAGGACGTCCGTGAAACCCTGTTTGAGCAACACGGAGGCGCCCATACTGGAGCGGTAGGCGGAGTTGCATACGGTCAGCACCGGCATGTCCTTGGATAGGCGTTTGCTATCGCTGAACATTTTGTTCAAGGGGATGTTGAGGATGTTGCCGATTCGCAAGCCCATCCACTCGCTCGGAAGACGCACGTCCACGACGATGGGCGCCTTACCGTCCTGCATTTGCCGATAGAGGTCCTGCGGCATAAGGAGCTTGAGCGAGCCGAGGGGTAGTTTCGCCTGTTTCCACGCGTCCACTCCGCCCTGAATGAAACCAGCGGGCGCATCGTAGCCGATCCGTTTCAGCCTAAAGGCAGCTTCCTGCACCTCGGCATCTGAGCCGGTCAGGATGAACGGCTCACCCCAGGGGATCATGATGCCGGTCCATGTTTCGAACCGGCCCCGGATGCCAATGTTGATTGCGCCCTGCGGATGCGCGGCAGCAAACGGCTTGGCATCGCGAACGTCGATAATCCAGGCACCCTTCTGCCCCTGGGCGAAGACATCGGCGGCAGGCAGGGCCAGAGGAGACGTCTTCTCCCAGTCCACGAGAGGTGGTCCATCATGGTTCAGCTTGGCGTTGTGCTTGAAGTACTGTGGGGCATCGGGAAGCCCGTCAATGACCGCCATGACATAGGACAGCAGGTCCTTATGCTGAAGATAGACGTTTTCCCGACGTTGTTCGCCAATCGTAGAGACCGGCTTATCGCTCAAATGGGCGCCACAGAGTGAACCGGCTCCGTGGGCGGGGAAAAACCGGGTTTCGTCGGGGAGTTTGGAGAGTTTATCCTTCCAGGAATGATAGCCCATCTCCGCCAGCGAGGCCGCGCTCATGCCCTCGCCCATCAGATCCGGACGACCGACGCTGCCGATGAAAAGCGTGTCGCCGGTGAGTATAAAGGCCGGGTTGACCGCTGTGGCAGGATGGTAGACGTAGAGACAGGTGCCATCGGGTGTATGACCAGGGGTGGTGATGATGACCGCTCGCACGGTGCCGAATGTGATGGCGTCGCCGTCCTTGACCGGTTTATGCGGATAGCCGGCCTGCGTGGCTGCGTTAACGATGATCTCCGCGCCGGTGGCTTTGGCCAGCTCCATGTGCCCCGCCACAAAATCGGCGTGGGAATGGGTCAGATACACCTTGGTAATCTTGAGGCCCAGTTCCTGCGCGTCCTTCAGGTAGCGGCTGATGTCACGAGCCGGGTCAACGATAAGGGCCTCCCCGCCGCTGCCGATCAGATAGGAGTAGTGCGACAGGACGCCCAGATTGTACTGCCGGAACACGAAATCGGCGCTCTTCTGTGCTGTCTCTTTGACCAACTGAACGGTGGCCGCCTCATCCCCGTGCGTCGCCGCCTCTGCGTCGCCCGGCAGACTTGCCGCCCGCACGGAGGGGACTGACAACACGACGCACGCCAAGATCCATCCGATTAAACCGAACTTTCGCATACGGCATCTCCTTTTAGGGATTCACAAAAACAACCAACTCCACCTTCGTTCTTCTGGAATATCGGCACGCACCTGCACGTTCAACTTTTGGCCCACTTTACATAGCTGAGCATACTCTTTCCATAGGGTTAAACCCTATCCGCGTGGTCGAAAAACCTTACATCGGTCCATGACGGTATTCCCTGGGCATCGAGGGAGGTCGCGTGCCATGAGCGCGACATTGGCTGTCACCATCGGCACCGGAGACATCAACCTAAAAAAGGCAGTAGGCTGTAGCGGTTTAGGCTGTAGGTGTTCGGAAAGAAGGACTTGCGTAAAAATGAGCTCATCACCAAAAGGTGAGAAGACGGTGCATCGTAACTTGTGGTCAAGTCCTGATTTAAAGTTGTCACTTTTTTGTTCTGCATATCATCCTGTTTATATCCCTATCTAGAGCCTGTCCCAAATAAGTCGTTTTTATGATTTTCTCCAAAATCAAATTTTCTTCAGGGGTAATTTCAGCCACCAATCGCTTGCATTAATTGCCGATCTTCAAAAACTTCTATAAAACCGCCATATTTTGACAGAACCTGCCGCTTGTTTTCTTAGCATCAAGTTCACTTTGAAAAAACAGCTGGTTAAGCCGCTTTTTTGCGTTGCT
>JBBQNS010000140.1:0-7705 GCA_038330175.1 Kiritimatiellia bacterium | reverse complement strand
GTCAAAAGTCAGCCGAAGCAGGAGCCGGTGGCGCGTCAGCCGATGCCGAAATCGGAAGGATCCGCCGGGGGTGTGGGCCTGACGGTGAAGGCGGGAACGTTGGGCGGCGGCTTGGAGGCCACGATTGGGGCCAATGATTATCTAGGGTTCCGCTTCGGCGTGAACATGATGAGCGCCGGGTCTTCTTTTGACTGGGAGGACAACACCATTAAAGCGGAGATGGACTGGCTTTCCTATGGCGCGCTTGCCGATCTTCACGTGTTCGGCGGTGGCTTTCGCGTCACGGGCGGAGCATTGATCAATAAGAATAAATTCAAGTTGAAGTCTGACCAGTCGGAGAGCGTTGTGCTGAACGGGCAAGAATATAGCGCGAGTGATTTTCGCGGACAGGTGACGTTTAGCGAATTAGCGCCGTATGTGGGGATTGGTTACGGTAATGCGGTGGGTGCGGATGGGCGCTGGCATTTCGCTTGTGATTTTGGTGTGATGTTCCAAGGTGAGCCTAAGGTGGCCGCGAGCGCGACGTCCTCGGACCCGGGCTTGCAGCCCGTTTTGGACGAGGCGATATCAATAGAAGTGGCGAAAATTCAGGATGATGCCAATGCGTTCAAATATTATCCCGTCATCTCGGTGGGTATTTCATATCGGTTTTGAAGGTGGCCATTATGAGCTGCACCATTAAAACTGCCTCGAACACCACATACACGTACCCAGTTCCAAAGCCGCTTATTCTCAGGGAGCAGGATCTCGAGGATGAGTTCATCGAGAAACTGCGCAACCTCAAGTACACCTATCGCTCCGATATCCGTGATCGTGCCGCCCTTGAGCTCAACTTTCGCCGGAAATTCGAGACCCTCAATCGCGTCAACCTTACGGATGCCGAGTTTCAACGTCTTCTGGGTGAGTTGGTTACCCCCGACGTATTTACTGCCAGCCGGGTCCTCCGCGAGAAAAACGACTTTACTCGCGACGACGGCACCCCGCTTTCCTACACGCTCGTCAATATCCGCGACTGGTGCAAAAACGACTTCGAGGTCGTTCACCAGCTCCGCATCAATACCGACTACAGCCACCACCGCTATGATGTCATCCTCCTGATCAACGGCGTTCCCGTGGCTCAAATCGAGCTGAAAGCCCTCAGCATCAGCCCCCGCCGCGCCATGGAGCAGATTGTTGAGTACAAGAATGACCCCGGCAACGGCTACAGCCGGACGCTCCTCTGCTTTATCCAGCTCTTTATAGTCAGCAACCGCACCGATACCTTCTATTTCGCCAACAACAACGCCCGGCATTTCGCCTTCAATGCCGGCGAGCAATTCCTTCCTGTCTATCGCTTCGCGGACCGCGACAACAAGCCTGTCGCCCACCTTGCCGACTTCGCTGACCGCTTCCTCCAGAAGTGCGAGCTCGGGCGCATGATCAGCCGCTACATGGTGCTCATCCAAAACGAGCAAAAGCTGCTCATGATGCGGCCTTACCAGATCTACGCCGTCCAGGCCATTGTCGATTGCATCCAGCAGAACTGCGGCAACGGCTATATCTGGCACACCACAGGCAGCGGCAAGACCCTCACTTCCTTCAAGGCCTCCACCCTCCTCAAGGACGACCCCGCCATCGACAAGTGCCTTTTCGTCGTGGACCGCAAGGATCTCGACCGCCCGACGCGCGAGGAGTTCAATCGCTTCCAGGAGGGTTGCGTGGAGGAAAACACCAACACCGCCACCCTTGTCCGCCGCATGCTCTCCGACGACATGGCCGACAAGGTCATCGTCACCACCATCCAGAAGCTCGGCCACGCTTTGGACGAGGACCGTAAGCGCAACCGGCAGCGGGCGAAACAGGGCCGCGAGACCTTCACGCAGAACCTCGAACCGCTGCGCGATAAGCGGTTCGTCTTTATTTTCGACGAGTGTCATCGTTCCCAGTTCGGTGACAACCACCAGGCCATCAAAGAGTTCTTTCCCCGTGCCCAGCTCTTCGGCTTTACCGGCACACCGATTTTTGAGGAAAATGCCTCCCGCGTGCAGATCGAGGACAACCAGGCTTCTTTCCGTACCACCGCCGATATCTTTCAGCGCGAGTTGCACCGCTACACCATCACCCATGCCATCGAAGACAAGAACGTCCTCCGCTTCCATGTGGACTATTTTCGGACGGAAGGCGACGCTCTGCCGCCACCAGGCCAGTCTGGCGACAAGCGTGCCATCATTCAGGCCATTTTCGACAAGCACGATGCCGCCACGCATGGTCGCCGCTTTAACGCCCTCCTTGCCACCGCCTCAAGACCCAGCTCGACCAATACACCGATCTCACACCCGAGATTCGTGCCGAGGTGGAGCAACTCTTGCCGGAGAACGAACTCAATGCCTTCCGTGGCGTTTATCTGGAGACGGCCCAGCGCCTCCGTGCTGAGCAAGCCAAGGGCAGCGGTGCCACTCCCGAACCCGTTATCGATGCGCTCGATTTCGAGTTTGTCCTGTTTGCCTCCGCTATCATTGACTACGACTACATCATGGCCTTGCTGGCCCGCTTCTCGCAGCAGGCACCCACCAAGGAATCCATGAGTCGCGAGCAGCTCATCTGGCTCATTCAGGCCGATGCCAAGTTCATGGATGAGCGCGATACCATCACCGCCTACGTCCGCACCCTCAAGGCCGGACAGGGCTTGGATGAGAAGGCGATCCGTGCTGGATACCAGCGTTTTAAGACCGAGCGCCATGCCACTGAGCTAGCCACCGTCGCAAAAAAGCATGGCCTCGCATCCGGTCAACTTCAGACCTTCGTGGACACCATCCTCCAGCGTATGGTCTTCGATGGCGAGCAGTTGACCGAACTGCTGGAGCCACTAGGGCTGGCCTGGAAAACCCGTCGCGATGCCGAACTCGCCCTCATGGCGGATCTCGTGCCCCTTTTAAGGAAACGCGCAGCTGGTCGCGACATCTCGGGACTCAATGCCTATGAACAATCGAATTCGATGGGATTAAAAAGCAGGCGGGACTGAACAGTTTTATCCTCACCGCGAAACGCTGGATCGAGTCGACCGGAGCCATCGGGCTGGTCTCCGCCACCGGACGTTACGGCGGCACCTACGCGCACAAGGACATCGCTTTTGAATTCGCCTCCTGGGTGTCCGTCGAGTTCAAACTCTAACTCATCAAAGAGTTCCAACGTCTCAAGGACGATGAAAACAACCATCTCCAGCTCGGCTGGAGCCTCCAGCGCACCCTCGCCAAGATCAACTACCGCATCCATACTGATGCCATCAAGGAGACCCTGATGCCGCCGTCCGTCACCCCGGCCCAAGCCAACCTCGTTTACGCCAATGAGGCCGACCTCCTGAATGTCGCCCTTTTCGGGCAGACCGCGAAGCAGTGGCGCGATGCCAATCCTGACGCCGAGGGCAACCTCCGCGACCACGCGCCCCTCGAACAGCTTGTCGTCCTCACCACCCTCGAAAGCCTTAACTCCGTACTCATCCGCCAGGGCCTCCCCGCATCGGAACGCCTTCTCCGGCTCAACGAGATCGCCATCACTCAGATGCGCACCCTGCTGGCTGAACCCAACATCAAGCGTCTCAAATGATGAAACCCACCACCAAACCCAAACTCACGCCCAAACTGCGCTTCCCGGAGTTTCGGGATGGA
The DNA here is from genome assembly GCA_038330175.1 of Kiritimatiellia bacterium. GTDB lineage: Bacteria > Verrucomicrobiota > Kiritimatiellia > CAIKKV01 > CAITUY01 > JAABPW01. The sequence goes on along the minus strand of JBBQNS010000140.1, from coordinate 4,061 downwards.
ACACCTTGGGTAGATGAGAAGCTCGGTGACGTTGGAAACGTCCTTATGTGCAAAAGGATTTTTGCCAGCGAAACAAACGACAGAGAGGGAGTTCCTTTCTATAAAATCGGAACCTTAGGGGGTGAGCCAGACGCCTATATCAGCAGGGAATTGTTTGAGGACTATAAGGCGAGGTACAATTTTCCAAGGATAGGCGAAGTTCTCATCACTTGCAGTGGCACGGTAGGCAAATGCTTGCCATACGATGGCCGTGATGCGTATTACCAAGACTCGAACATAGTTTGGCTTGATAACCCGGCACTGAAAGTGAGTAACAACCTTTTGCTACGCATCCTGTCTAGTGTAAATTGGGGTAAACTCAACTCGACGACAATAACGAGAATCTACGGCTCAGATTTGAGGGGTTTATTGATCCGCTTTCCCGCAGATCCGGGGGAGCAGCAAAAACTCGCCGAGTGCCTGAGTTCGCTGGGCGCGCTGATCGGGTTCGAAAGCCGGAAACTCGACACGCTTAAGGTTCACAAAAAAGGGCTTCTACAGCAGCTCTTCCCCCGCGAAGGCGAAACCCTCCCTCGACGATCTGATCGCCGCCCAAGCCGACAAAATCGATGCCCTCAAGACCCACAAGAAAGGGTTGATGCAGAAACTCTTCCTGCGCCCAGGGGAGAGTGGGAGATGAGCTTTGATCCAGCATTGCATCATCGCCGAAGTATCCGGCTGAAGAGGCATGATTATGGCAGGGGCGGGGTGTATTTTATCACGATCTGTGCGCATCGGGAGGCAATTGCCGCCTGCGGTGGTGCGCCTTTTGGGGCGACGCAGGCGTCGCCCGTACGGGCGCTGATGGAAGAGCGGTTGCGGATTACGGCGGGAAAATACCTGCAGATGAGTTGGGGCGAATGGGTGATTATGCCGGATCATTTTCATGCCCTGATCCGCATGCAAGAAGGGCCGTTGCGTTTGGGCGACGTGATCGGTGGATTCAAGGCGCGGTGTCGTGGGAATGGAATATGGTGCCGCATGGGGCGACACAGGTGTCGCCCGTACCGCGTAGGGGCGAGGCCTGCCTCGCCGCCCCCATCGCCGCCCGCGCCCCCCGGATTTGGCATCGCAATTATTATGAAATGATCGTGCGTTCGGAGGAGGCCGAGCGGAAAATCGCCGAATATATCCGAATGAATCCGTGGCGGTGTGTGCAGGAATTCGGCGGCGGATTGCATGGCATAGGAAATCCGGCGCTTTGGAACGGGAATAAGCTCGGGGTGCTGTGCAGCCGCAATGCACCGAAAATCGGACGGCTGCCCGAGGCCGATGTCTATGTCGGCGGCTGGCATTCGCCGAAAGAAAAAGAGATACTGGACTGGCTGCTGAAAACCGGACGGCGGGTAATTGTTTGTCCGGCCTGGAGCATTGAGGATTCAGCATTCGCGCCGGGCGTGCGAAATGCGCTTGAAGAGAACCGGATGCTAATTTTAGAAATGCGGGATGCTTCCGGGAATCTGGCGGCGGCGGAGGCGCGTAACAGGTTTGTCCTGGAACACGCCGATTCGCTGTTTACTCCCCATATTACTAGTGGCGGAATGCTGGATCGGCTATTGAAGGAATTATCGAAAATTTAATTGATCATGCCCCACCAAAATCAACAACTCCTAGGCAAAACCCTCTGGAACATCGCCGACCAACTACGCGGGACGTTGAACGCGGTTATCTGGCTCATATCCAGCAGTGGCAGGCGCAGGGATATCACGTCAGCCTCTTTTTTCTGTCTCTCCCTAACCCGGCTTAGCCGGAACCAAAATGAAAAATCATTTCTACATGGATATACAGGATATTCAGGATAGTATTGAAACTCGATCTTAGTCTTACCGAGTTATCCTGAACATCCTGAATATCCATGTTGATTTTTTGTTTCGCATCAATCTGATGTGCAACAGTTTATGATGCAGTCAGGGAATATCATAGCCGAAATTTGATTGATTCAAGTCGTAAGGGGCTAATGGGGCGTGAATAGAAATCTCGAAACTGATCGCAGCAAATGGTGGACTCTTTATGGCTCGATCTCTGCGACACAGACGCTCTCGATACGGAGTTGTCCCTTGTCGCCATCCACGATCAGCGGCAAGATCTCAAGCACATGCTTTCCGGGCGGAAGCGCCAGGGATCTGCGCCAGATATAGAGATTTCCTTGGCCACCAGTATTCCGGAACGGCCAGATAGGCTCTTTTTCAACTATTCCCGACTTACGGGGGATTTCATAAGGGAGTACTTTGCCGTCCAAACGAAGCTGCATGGCGAGGCCATCTTGGCTCGCTTCGCCGAAGAAACCTAGGAAAGTTCCTTCAAACTCCACACGGATCGGCTCGATTGCGCCGGCATTCAGGGAGTCACACATGGCGACGTCGCCCATCCAGCGACTAGAGAGGCCATCAAACCAGAGGGACGTTCGGTAGGTTTTCGTGCGGGCCCATCCTTTAGGCAGGGGGGCATCAGCCAGGCGAATCCGCTTGAAGGATTTCATTTGCCCGAAAACAGGCTTCTCCGGGACAATACAAGTAAGCTCCCGTTTAACGGCATCTTCGAAGCCTAGGCGGGCGGCTTCAAAGAAAACAGCATAGCCGGCGTCATCGGGATGCGCACCGTCGAAAGGCCACACCTGGGTTGATGATATTTTGCCGCTGGTCAGGAGATCCTGCATGAGGGGATAGAGGTCACCCTGAGCGGTATGATAGGCGGCGGACAGTTTCATGTGGTCGGTTCGGCGGTAGACTTCTTCCGGCTTATAGTTTTTTTCAAACTGCCATTGGAATCCGAAGTACATCTGTTCAACTGCAATGCCTTGCCTGATCATCATGCGCATGATGGTTTCGTAAAAACAGAGGCTCTCAATATCCTTGCCGTCATAACCGTCGTTGACGGTGAAATCGAGGAATACCAGATCAGGCTTGTGGGCCAGTACGTCACGTTCCAGCCGGAACAGACCCAATTGGGAGCCGACTCCGCCAATGGCTGCATCATGGATCTCGAACCGTGCCTTGGGATACTTATTCTTGAGATACTGAGCCATCAGGCCTCGATAGCTGGTAAGCCAGGGATCACTGGCATTGGCCCCATAGGTCAGTGAACCGCCAAAAAAGACGACCGATAAGGTTTCTCCGGCCTGTGCCCGGCGATCAAACTCGGCGAATGAGGCGGTGTTTGTAGGAGTGCCTCCGAAGGCCGCCGCTGTGAGAGCCAGGCTAAGCCCGGCCATGATTCCCGCACTTTTGTTGCACAATATTTTCATGATATTCCTCTTGAAAGCTTTTAAGAAAATAAAATTAACAGCCCCTTGGCATCATCTGAATCCCCATCAAAAAAATGATGATAGCCTTAGTCCTAGTGGTGCGCAAGAATTCATAGCTCCAAATCCTCGCATAAGGACGTTCCGGCTTTGATGGACTCGCATGATTTGCCCTACCGGCACGGCTCAGCAAGCTTCGCCCTCCAGAAAAATTATCTCCTTCTTATAGATTACGTCTTCTGGAGGGCGAAGCTTGCTGAGCCGCGTGAATGCAAGGAGTATTGGAGATCTCAGGGAGATATCAGATTGCTTAGGCAAGCATTTGCGGCAAACCTATCAGTGATTGTACCCTGATATTTTTTATTTTATTGGAGCCGTTTTGGCTTTAATGAAAACCATCTCGTTTTTGAAAAGGGCAGGATCCTTTTGATTATCATCGATGGACTTAGCCAGTTCGACGGATGTTTTGACGTCCTTTTTAATCAGGTCGGTATTGAGCAGCCGGACCGTGAGTGTGGTGCCGGAGAGGGAGTATTCGGCAAATTGAAATTTCTGGCTATCCTCGGGCGTGCTTCCTTGGGCTGTTCCAAACCATTCTAACTGAACCAGTGACAGGTTAGGGCGCTGACATAAACAAGCCCGTGCAAACAGAGCGTTCTTTGAATGGGCGGGATAAGAGACCAAGTACTCTTGCTTGCTTAGAGGCAGAATGAGCAATTGTTCTGTTTGGTTGTTTTCTTGCGACCTCTGCCAAAGTCCGACGAGGGTGGGATCAATATCC
>JBBQNS010000139.1:0-7710 GCA_038330175.1 Kiritimatiellia bacterium | reverse complement strand
GGTTGCCTGGCAAGCTCTACCGGACGGGATTTGTCTTACCCGCTGGGTTCCTATCGCCAATTTCAGTTGTCAGTTATTCCTTACTTCCCCAACAACCTCCCTTCGCGCTGTCCTTATCCTGGCGCGACCTAATCGTAATCTTGATCGTAATCGTAATCTCCTCTGGCTTGCTTAGCATTGGGCTGAAGAACAAGGATTATGATTATGCTGACAATTAAGACTTGGTTCCGGCTATGCCAGGTTAAGGTTTTTGGATCTGAAAAATAAGAGTATTCCCGATACCACGGATCCAGCCCATCGCCTATCGTGTCGTCATTATAAAGCAAGGAGATGGACGATGAATACATATCCAAGCGAACTGCCCTATGCGCAGACGGCGAACGCGGACACGCCTGTGGAACACGGGCAAACTGCCATCCTGACGTGCGACGTCTGGGAAGCAGATGAAGTGAGCAGCAACTGAAGTTTCGAATTCTGGCATTCACTCTGATATGAAACACTAAACTGAAAGGTGGCACGGATGAAAAGCAGTAAAAAAATGATCGATGCGTTAAATGGATTGCTCGCGGACGAACTGACGGCAATCAACCAGTATGTTGTGCACGGCGAAATGGCGGAGAACTGTGGTTACAGCAAGCTCAAGAAGACCGTCGGAGGTCGTGCCATCACCGAGATGAAGCACGCCGAAAAGCTGATTGAACGTATTCTGTTTCTTGAAGGCCAACCGGTAGTGAGCGTTCTGAATAAGATCCATATTGGCGCCGATATTCCGGCGCAATGCGCCAATGATCTGGCTGCTGAGATGGTGACGGTCAAGAATTACAATACCGCCATCCGGCTGGCCACGGAGGTCGGTGATAATGCGACCAAGGAAATGCTGGAACATATCCTCAAAGACGAGGACAGCCATGTCAATGAAATCGAGGAGAAGCTGGATCAAATCAAGCAAATGGGGATCCAGAATTTCCTAATGACTCAAACCGTAGCATAGAGTCCCGCATCCCGCATATTCAGAGGTAAGAACGAGAATCGAGAAACAAATTAATTAAGGAGTTTGATATATGTACGCACTTTCAATTGGTTCCTTTGTACTGGCTGCGGTGGCTGGGTTGGTTATGGGAGTAACGGTCCTGACCAAGAAGACATTCGCACGTTCATGGACCGTGATACACGGTATTTTTGCTGTAACAGGAGTGGTGCTCCTGATCAGCATTGTCCTCAAGGCTGCCGCTCCTGCGGTGTCATTAGACTGGGCGCTGGGCATTTTTGTCGTGGCGGCGTTAGGAGGGGCCACGCTTCTGGCCATTGACCTTATGGGGAAGAAACTTCCGCCCGCTCTTCTTATGGTTCATGCGCTGGCGGCGGTGACGGCCTTGGTGGTTCTCATCGTTTCTGCAGTCACGGGCACGGGGTCATAAGGCGATCACATGGGAAAACAAGTGTCCCAAACGAAAACGCCACCGCTCGTTTTGACCATCGGCCATTCCACACGCACGATTGAGGAATTCATCCGTCTGCTTCAGGCACATGCCGTAACTCGCGTGGTGGATGTGCGCACCGTGCCGCGTTCGAGACACAATCCTCAGTTCAACCGCGACATCTTGCCCTCTTCATTGAAGACTGCGGGCGTCGGCTACGTACATATGGCGGAACTCGGCGGCCTGCGTCACACGATAGCCGCCTCATCCAATACCGGCTGGCGAAATGCTTTTTTTCGCGGCTACGCTGATTACATGCAAACGCCGGAACTTCAGCAAGGTATTGAACAATTAATTCAATTGGCGAACCAGGACACGATAGCAGTGATGTGCGCGGAAGCGCTGCCGTGGAGGCGCCATCGTTCGCTCATCGCGGACGCCTTGCTGGTTCGCGGAATCCGTAGCGAGGACATCTCTAGTGCGACTCGCCGTCTCGTTCATACTCTCACACCTTTTGCCAAAGTCCATGGCACCCAGATTACTTATCCGGCTGAAACCTCGTAAGGTCAGGATCGGGGTAGATGCCCGCATCCTGCTCGAGTATGACGAGGTTCTGCAGCAACCGCACTTCAAGATCGGCCCGTACCGGATCGACCTCCTGATGAAATATCTCGAAAGCTCAGCCGAGTTCTACGCTCCCATCCCCCTTACCGAATCGCTGCCCGATGCCGACGAGGCTCCGTTTCTGGAGGTCGCGGTGGCAGCGAAGGCCAACTGTCTGGTCACAGGCAATCTCAAGCACTTCCCCGCGCGCTGCCAGGCTGGTGTACAAGTCCTATCCCCTGCCGATTTCCTTGAGTTCTTCCGTCAGCATGGTCTTTGAGAGGCCATGGCGAAAGTCCAGCGTTCGCAACCAATATTTTGCGTGTTGCACATTCTATTGCTCAAACCTATAAACATTGTTTTAGCAATCATCAATGTTCTTCATTATTTAAAGCTCCTCGCAGGCGTATGCGTGGGGTTCTTGATCCGGCGTTGCTGGCCAAAAACATTACCCCAGAGCAACCAACCCATTCTTCAACCGGCTAAAGAAGCCGGGATAGTCATTGGGACGAAGCAGGCTAAAAACGTAGTGTTGCCGCACAGAATCACGGAAAGGAGTCTGAACATCCGCTTCCTGGGTGCCACGCAACCGACGGTTGAGCGCAACAAAATGTTCCTTGGCGAAGGCTTCCTTGGCGCGTGTTTCATCCGAATCATCATCATCGCTTTTGATTTCCACGACAATAACAAGATCTTCGATTCCCTGGTTCTGTAATTCCCGCAACCGGGAAACCCCTGTGATCGCGGCATCTGCGGGGAGTTTCGACAAGAACCCGGCCACATTCACTCGGATGAAGAAATCCGGATTGAACGAGCGGCGAACCCGGTCTTTCCCCCGGCGCCAGTATTCGTAATCAATGCTGTAGAAATCAGTGTCGGCCGCCTTGACCCAGCCATCCAGCCATTTTCCATGTTCAATCAGCCTAAACATGAACTGGCGTTCGGGGTCGTGGCTCAAGAGAACGAGTTCCTGGGGCGTCCGGAATAACGATGTATTTACGGCATAGAGGTGTTTCAGCGGCATTAACTGGCGAATGCTTTTCTCATCAAACGGCTCTGTGTTTTTCAGCCCCAGTTCACCCTGCCGGGCTTTGTCCTTGCCCAGCAATTCCTTCATGACGAAGGTATTCTGCTCGCCCAACTCCGTCTCATAGTCCTCGGAAACAAAGACGCTTGCTTCCTGTTCCACCGCGCCCGCCCGAATGCTGGAACGGTGCATGGACTGCGTTGCGATGCCAACCACTGCACCCTCCACATTTTCGCGCACCACTTTGCTGGCTCCAACGGGAAGGTAGCTATAGAAGAAGAGCTCAATCTCCTGCTTGTTCTTCAGTGAGAGCCGATCCCCCTCAAGACCGATCTTTGACATGGCCGCGCGAATAACGCGCTCGATATCCGCAGGCTCCGGGACATGATCACACACCATCCCATCCCCGAAATCGAATTGTTGCCGCTCAAATTTGTCATAATGAAACCGAAGCTCAATGTCATAGACCAATGCGGCCACACTCACATATTCCCGGCTTAGCAGGAACTGACGGGTATCTTCCCGGTACACCACCTTGACGTCCAGTTTCTCGGTGCAGGGCGTGAGGCCGAGACTGCGCGGTCCTGATGGCCCGCTCTTTTCTTCCTCGGTACGGGGTTCGATGCGCACCGACGGATGATATTCCAAATTGAAAACATTGAAATTGTACTTGGCACGTTCCTGTTTAGTGTCAGGAAAAACTTCGGAAACAAAGCGCGTTTCACACTCCGTCACTTCCTCCAGTAACTCGGTGATGTGGTGGGCGAACTTTTCGTGGTTTGTCACGATCACGACAGGGAAGTTCTGCTGGATGTCCGCCCACGGCACCTGTCGGGGAATGCGTAAGCCCCGCCCCAACACCTGGGAAATGAGCAACTTGGAGTTAAACACCCGCTCTTCCATGGGAACGATCTGGAACACATTGTCCACATCCCAGCCCTCAGAGAGTTTATTGACGGCGAAAATGAATTCAACCTTGCCACCCGTCTTGGCCGGGTCGAGTTGCTCAATTTCCTGGAGTTTTTCCTGATAATCGGCGTCGCCAAGCTTACTGGTCACACAAATCACCTTCTCCCGAGCCACCTGTTCCAGAGCCGCTCGCGGCAGCCCCTTGCAGGCCGGATCGCTAGCCTTCAGAGAATCCGCCATGACTTTGACAAACTCATCGGCATTATTTCTTGCCGCTGTCGTGGCCTTGCAGATGAAGATCGTGATGGGCTTCAACCGTGCTTTGCCGCTTTTGTCGGCATATCGGAAACGCTCACGGTTTTCGGCATGGGTTTTAAGGATTTGTTCAAAGCGCTGTATTTTGGTGAGTTTGGCCTCGCCCTCATCCGTTTCCGTATGGATGATGGGGTTTACCCGTTTCACCCGCTTATCATCCGTAGCATCTTTGATCGAATACTCGAACAGGACATCGACAAAATAGTCATCCCTGCTGTAAGGCGTGCCGGTAAAGCCGATATGTCGTTTAATGCGGGGCTCACCGCGCAGGAATTTCATCCATAGTCGTTCGTCGCGTTCCTCGCCTTTGCCTTCTTCGCCATCCTTGAAATCGAACGCCAGGGCATCGCCGGAGAAATCGAGATGGGAGTAGGCGTGATGAACCTCATCACTTAGGACCAGCACGTCACCATCCCCGGCAAATAGAGTATCCCCAATGGAATTGTTCTCCTGCCCGTAGATGGCATTGATGTTCTCGATCACCACCGAACCGTCTTCGATGGGATCGTTACAGTTCAGGAGTTTGACCACCCGGTTCCGTAGCCGTTCTGGCAGTTTTTCGCGGAGTTGTGCCCCAGTGGCACCGTACAGCAATTCCTTGAACTTGTCCGTCAGACCTTGCTCAATCACGGTGGACGACGGCCCCAACACCAGCACGCGCTGGACCTTGCCCAGGATCAGGGAAAGATAGGCCACGGCGAAGATGACGTAAGACTTGCCTGTGCCGGTCGCCAGATGACACACGCCCGAGAGCCGGTCCGGCAGGGGCAAAAGCCGCAGAAAATGATCTTGGCTTTGAAACCGTTGCTGAATCGCCGACTTTTTGCGGTAATTCTCCAACGCCAAGTCCTTGAGACTCTTGTACCGGCCACCCCACAGATAAATCATGATGCCGCGGATCGCGTCGAACTGGTACTCGCGCCCCTGTGTCAATGCCCGCACATAGTCCTCGATTTCAGCGAAATCGAAGGCGTCCACATCATAGGCGCTCAGGTTGATATCGAGCGTGTGTTCGGAGAGGGACAGACGGGACATTACTTCACCGTCACAATCTGGGATTCGTTCCCATGTTTATCCACGGCGATCAATGCCGTCTTTTTGTTGACACCAGCAAGCGCCAATTCCCCCTCCTTGAGGTCTTTCTGATAGATACAGGTATCCACCTTGAATGTTTCGCCGTCATAGTCGGTATCCACCAAAATCATGGCCAGGCCGTCCAGTCCCTCAAAGGCTTTCTCGTTCGAGTCGGTAATCGTGGTTTTGAAGGTCGTTACTTTGATGCCTTTGGGCGTCTTTTTGACCTTGACCTCCACCTCCGCGTTGAAATAGAAGCCCACGGATGAAATCAGGCGATTGATGTTAGCGGGCGAGTCTGGCTGTTCCGAAAGCTGGAAATGACGGGCCGCATCCTCCAGAATCTTGTAGGGGAAGGTTAGAGGCTTGAACGTCACCTTGCCACCATTCCCATTCGCCATGGTCATCTCGCCCACTCGGGTGCACACCTGCGGAGCGATGATGTAATAGGTACCCTTCAACTTGCCGTTAGCCTGCCGGACAATGCCCTTGAGGTAATCTTCATCGATCCGAACTTCGCGGAGCCACCTGTCCTCCCATACTGGATAGACCTCCACAGGATTGCCGTCTTTTTCCGCAATCACATTGCTGACATGGTATTTCTTGGCGAATTGTTCGCCGCGCTCATTAATGCCGAATATGCCCAGCACAAATGCCACATAGGCGTCCTTGTTTTTACGCAGATCCATAATGCGGGAGAAATCGAAGGCACCCACAGAAACCACGCCGAAATCCTTGGGAGCCTTATCGTGCTGGAACTTCTTCTTACTCTGCTCGGGGGTGAGTCCTAACCTCTGCGACTCCGCGACGGTCGCAATCCGGCTTTGAATGGTATATATAGAATGCTTCCCAAAGTCACAGGTGATCCAACGCCGGCCAAGTTTCTCCGCAACAGCCGCCGTGGTTCCGGAACCACCAAAAATATCCATGACCAAATCACCAGGATCTGACGATGCCGCGATAATGCGAGCAAGAAGACCTTCCGGTTTTTGTGTTGGATAGCCAACCGCCTCCCCCTTCCCAACAGACCAAGCGACATCGTCGTCTATTGACTCCGCCGAATCTGCATAGGCCCCACTCGTATAGGGCTGGTATGACCATATATCCATGATGTAATTCCCAACATCGCTACCCAGTGGCTTTAAAATACGTGGCTGGCCTCCAGCCTTGTCAGGAAAGTACACGCACCCAGCTTCGTAAAGGCGATCCAACCGTTCAAGCAGAGGGAGATCCTCAATGTCGCCTTCTATCAGCTCGTAAACAAAGGCAGGGATCGCCCAATGTCGCCCTCGACTCGTCGGGTCGTAGCCACGCCATTCCTTACCCGACTCTCCAGAACGGGTGCCGGGAGCTGTAAGATCTGCCTTCGCATAGAACTTTCCGTCGGCTTCTTTTGCGAAATTTTGCTCCAAGTACTCCTTGAATGGCGGACGTTTGAACTTATGAAAAAGAGGCGAAGCACCACGCGAATAGAAGAGGATATTCTGATGAATACGGCCATATGTGGTCGCCTTGTTATGGGTGTTGGTATTGCGCCACACAATTTGGTTCTGAAAACGATCACGGCCGAACACCTCATCCATGACAATCTTAACATAGTGATTCATTTTCTGATCTAAATGCACGTAGATGCTTCCATCTTCCGCAAGCATCTCTCTGAGAAACAGCAGTCGCTCGCGTAGTTGTTCGATGAATTCAGCCCTGTCAACCTTATCGCTATAGCTGTCCTCCCCGTCTTTTGCTTGAAAATCCCCCTTCGTCGCGAACGGTGGGTCGATGTAAATCAATTTCACCTTCCCCTTGACCTTATCCATGATAATAGGATCAAGGTTGATGAAGCAGGTTTTGAGAAACTGAAGGTTATCACCCTGGATTATGAGATTCTTCCAGCCGGTCTCGTAGGTTTCGCCGGTTTCCTTGGTGAAGAGTTCCATCTGGTCGGCGCTCTTTTTGAGTTTTCCACCCTTAAAAAAGCGGACGACCTGGAGCGGAGAACCGGCGCCGAAGGCGGAAGCCTCATTGAGAATAGCCGCCTCGGACCGCTTCCCGGCATATTCGATGGTCGGAATCCGAGCATTGTTAAGGGTACGAAAATCGAACTTGGCATGGACAGTGGGAAAAAGTTTGGCGGCCAAGTCGGCCGGGGGCTCAATATGTTCACTCAGGCAACGCGCCAGCGTCTGGGCTTCGGATTCGGTCAGGGTGATGTCAGACATAATGAGATTTGGCGCTTCTGGGTTTGTGGGGGGATTTTTCATTGATCAAGAACGGGGTTGAGGTTTAGGCCGCCAAAATGAAACAGGATGTCAGTCTTAAGTCGCTCCCGGTTTCTGTAGCCGCAGGCTTTTTGAATCAGCAGCTGGA
>JBBQNS010000138.1:0-7861 GCA_038330175.1 Kiritimatiellia bacterium | reverse complement strand
AGGGGTGGGTTTGAGTGAAAAGGCCCTTAACTTAGCGCCATTCGGGGCAGACCATTAGTCATCATTCGAGTAGCACTATGGGTATGTCCCTAATAGGTCTTTTCGAAAATCGGCTGGCTTGGGCTGGTGCTGGCGGCGTGGTTGGGTGGTGCGCCGATGGCTGTGGCCATTTCCGCCTCGAGCACGAACTTTGTTTTGAAGCGGTGCGCCTTCACGGTCGGCAAGCCCAACTCAACGAATCCGGTGGTTTCGGCCAATTACGAGCTGCAAGCCATCCTATTCTATCGGGTCAAGGCCTTCCGTGCCCCATAAGGGCTCGCCGCGAAAGGCGCAGAACAGCCGAGGACTTTTACCACAGAACACAGAGGGAATTCCAGAACAGGCCGATTTAATTCATTATTAATCCATTTCGTCTATTTTGTGTATTTCGTAGTGGCCTCAACTTACGTTTTCAAGATAATAGACAAAACTTGATGTCTCCCGCTTTCCTGCGCCGAAATGACGAACCGATAATTGAAATCAACAACAAGACTCCCAAGGCACACACAATGGCAGCTCCTGTCGGCAGATCCAAGGCGAAGGAGGTGTAAAGTCCGATTAGGCTCCCGGCTGTGGCGATGACCCAGCCTAAGGCAAGGCGGAGCCAGAGTGATTTGGCCATAAAACTTGCGCAGACGGCAGGTACAATAAGATACGAAAATACCAATAGAACCCCGCCAATATGCACGAAGCTCGTCACCACGAGCCCGAATAGCCCGTAGAAGAGGAAATCCCATAGTTTGACGCGGAGTCCCTCCCGTGCAGCGCGTTCCGGCTCAAACGAGATCAACAGGAACTGGCGCCGGAAGATGAAATGGACGATGCCTATTATCGCAAAGATGGCAAACGTGCGCCCTACTTCCCCCGGCCGCACCAGGAGAACGTCTCCGACCAAGGTGCGACGGAGTTCCTCATTACCTTCCGGGTTCCGGCTGAGCAAGAGCAATCCGGCAGCAGCCGCCACCACGTAGACAATCCCGATAAGCGCCTCTTGTGGCACTCGGTGCTGGGTGTTACGGGTCATCGTGAATACGGCCGCACCAAGCAAGGTAAGCCCGAGCGACCACAGGTAGGACTGCAAACTGTCGAGCGGGCACCCCACAAGCACCGCCACACAGGTACCCAAAGCCGCCATCTGGGCAAGGGCCAGATCCACGAAAATAATCTCTCTCCTCACAATGTGAAGGCCCAGATAAACCAAAATCCCCGGTAGTAACAGACAGGCCACTAAAGGCCATTTCATAATGCTGAATGCCTCAAACATGATTTCTTCCTTTTTTATGGAGGTCCGTGCGGTTCCCGCACGAGCCCCTCTTTTGTTGCCTGATGCTGATCAGGGCTTTTGCTGTTCAAGTGCCCGGGCGATGGAATTCACCAAGGTATCAATGAGTTCAATGTAGCCGCCTTCCGTCCCCTTGATGCCACCCGGAAACTGCGCCACATCCACCACGGTGGCGCCGGTATCCTGTGCCACCGTCTCTGCCGTCTTTCGGCTCAAGTAAGGGTCCACGATGATGACGCCAATGTGTTCGGCTTTCATGACCGCCTTCACATGCGCCAGATTGGCAGGGGTAGGCGGGATTCCGGGTTTCGGCTCGAGGAAAAGATCCGGTTTCAGTCCGAACCGTTCCCCGAAATATACCCATGAATTGTGATAGGTGACAATGCGTTTACCGCGAAAGGGCTCCATGCGCTTTTGCCATTCAACCAGTTTCCCATCCAATCTCTGAGTAAACTTGGCGAGATTGGCCCGATAGGTGTCCGCAGATGAGGCGTCGATCAGGCAGAAAGCATCACAGATTTCCCGTGCCGCAATCCTGCCGTTCATGGGGTCCGTCATAAAATGCGGATTTCCCGCAGCGTGGATGTCTCCCTGGGAGCGATCCAGCGTCGTCGGTACTTCAAGCAACTGCACCCCCTCCGCACAGCGGATGCGACCCGGCTGGCCGACGTCCAGTTTCCGGTTTCGGGATCCATCCAGCAACGGTGGAAGCCATCCGGTTTCGAGTTCCGCACCCCCTTCAATAAGGACATCCGCCCGGTTGAGTTTTAGCATGAAACTAGGTTTCGCATCCACGAAGTGCGGATCCTCGGTGGGTTTGCCAAGGACAGAAACCGTAACATGATTGCCACCGATCTCTCTGGCGATGGATCCGTACTCAGCCGTTGTCGCCACCACATTTAAATTGGCGTACGAACTGAACGGAAGTAACGCCATGAGGAGAAGTAATTGAATAATTTTCATAATGAGGTATTTCCTTTTTCAAATAAAAGAATTTAGAATTTATGAGCGGCATGTGATCCAAGCAGGAATTCCACCTGGCACCAGACAGAATGAGCATCTTCAATCCGGTCCCATTGATCGTAGTTGTACTGCAAACGGATCTTGGAGAATTCGGAGGGGTACCAAGTGAGATTAGGTGACACCCGTTCCCGTGAGCCCCTAGTGACATCGTTCTCATCAAATTGACCGTTGTTCCCGGTGACATAATCACCTCTCAACCCGACCACCCAGCCGTCAGCATATCCCCAAAGGATCTGGGAATATAATCCCCAATCACTTAAGGTTTCCGATGGTAGACTAGCAGCAGGGTCGTCTCCGGCTTCATAATCGCGATGCAACGCTTCCGTTTGCCATGACACAAAAGGGAATCCTCCATGAGCTTCCGGAGATTTCCACTTCCAGTAGACATCGGCCCCATAAATGCGAGTCTGGGTGTCTTCCCCGCTATCGTTCGGGCCAACGGCTCCTGAAGCGCCTATGACCAGCGTTTGGGCCTCAGTCATTTCAAACGAGGAGGCAATACGGGGGACATAGAGCAGATCACCGGGGCCGCTAAGGTTGCGTTCACCAGGCGTTCGCCCATACGTATTTTCCGGATTACGGAAACTATATGCCGTACCGCCCTCGCCATTAAACACGCCCAATGACACTTCCGTGTAGAACGGAAGCGGGGTCAGCCATGAGGCCTGCGTGCCAACATTTCTGAGTCCCTCGCCACCAAATGCCCGGTTCAACACCAGAGGTTGATCGACAAAAGACCAACTGTGCGGATGCTGCGCATTCTGCCTGCCGAAGGCGGCAAAAAACTGACCGGCCTTGAGTTGGAGATTCCCAGGCAGTGAGGTGGTTTGCAGGTAAGTTTCTTCCAGTTCGAGTTCCGTCTCATTCTGTTCATCGAGCTTGAAAACAATATTCGCAAACCCTTTGAGATAGGGATCCACGGCCCCATCCAGAGAAAGCTCCGCATTACGCAGGGAGAATCCCCTCTGCTGGGGATCATGGTCGCCCAGTTCAAGCTCTTCGGCTGGATGTGGAGCGGTTGACCAGCCCCCATTTATAACCGTGTCGAAGCTGACGTTCATATAGGCGGATCCTGCCCGGACGGTTCCTCCGGCGGGCGCTGCCTGACTGGTCAGCGCCAATTTTTTCTCAAGCGCATCCGTTCGCTGACGCAATTGGTTAAGTTCCTCCAGAACATTAGTAGACACATTGGGGTCAGCTCCGAGTCCAACAAGTGGAATCAACAGAACTGTGAATAAAGCAAATCCGAATAATCCTTTTTTCATTAAATCTCCTGTTTCAGTGTAAAACTGATAAAAAATGGATAAAGCGATCCATTACGCATCTTGGGTAAATATCTGACAGAGAAGAACGTCAGACAACAGGAGGCCCACGTGCCCGAGTCAGGCTGTGGGATGGAGAAGAGAAGATTAGCGCATCCTCAAGAGGAAGAGACTCAAGAATGGCTTGCTGGACAACAGGTGGAGTGTGGGACGAAGCGGCTATGCACGGCGAGTTGTTGATGACCTGACAGATCGTACAATGGGAACTGTCGTGGGTACCTTGATGATCGCCACAATGGGCTTTATGGAATGACGGAATGAGAACGGCTCCGCCGATGAACAGCGAGAACAGCAGTATGCCGATAATTCTATTCAGTCCATTAATCATATTTTTCAACCTGCGAAAACGATGAAATGCTCGCACCGCCAAGCAGGGTTGTCAAGACCCATCACCCAATATCCTTGCCTGTTGTGGTGACTGTCAGTTTCCCGTGTTTGACCCCTCGAGCGGCAATAATCCGGGAATAGGGGTCAGCCCTTGAGAATTTAGTATTGGCTTGCGCAGGCCCTCTTTGTGCCTTATTGTTCCGCACGTCATGGCCAGAAAACTGCGAGTCCAATACGAAGGGGCGATCTATCATGTGACCGTTCGCGGGGTGGATCGGCGGTCGATCTTTGAGGATGAAAAGGATCGAGAGCGGTTCATCCTGCGGCTGGGTGAGGCGGTCGAGGAGTACGGGACGCGGCTGTACCTCTTTTGCCTCATGCGAAACCATGCCCACCTGCTCATCGAGACACCCCAGGCGAATCTCTCGGCTTTCATGCACAAGTTGCAGACGGCCTATACGGTGTATTACAACCTGCGACATCGGCGGGCCGGACACCTGATGCAGGGGCGGTTCGGTGCGACACTCGTCCAGGGCGACGACTACCTCTTGAAACTGTCGCGCTACGTCCACCTGAATCCGGTATTTGTCAGGGGCATGCGGAATCAGCCGACGGAGAATCGCGTCGTAGCGCTACGGGCCTATCGGTGGAGCAGTTTCCGTGGGTATGCGGGACTGGAAGGCCCGTGCGCGTTCGTGACGGAGGGGCCGGTTCTGGCCATGCTGGAAGGTCCGGTGAAACGTCGGCGAATTGCATATCGACGTTTTGTGGAGGAGGGGATCGCCGAGTCGGACGTGGAGTTTCTTGAGGTGCTGAAGGACACAACCTGGGGCATCGGCGACGACGAGTTCAGGGGACGAATCCGCGATCTGCATACGGACAGGGCTAGTCAGGCGCGACGGCCGGAGGATGTGGCGTTCCGGAAGGTCACGCCATTACGGGATGCCGACGATGTGCTTCTGGCGGTGGCCAAGGCATTCGAGGTGCCGGTGGAGTCGTTGAATCGCCGTCAGTATGGGGGCGTGGCGCGGGCGGCAGCAGCCTATTTGCTGGGGAGGTATGCCGGGTTGAATCAACGTGACATTGCGACGTACCTCGGCATGGGCAGCGGTTCGGCCGTCTGCCAGCAGTTGCAGAACCTGCGCCGGAAGATGGTGGACGATCAGCAACTGGTGACGCTGGTCAAACGGCTTGAGAAAACACAGAATTCTGACCTTGGGGCGATTTCTCCGCGGGCTTCAACCCTGCGGACTACATCCGCCTGCGTCTGACGGACGCAGACATGGCTGGATGTATGATGGGGGTATGATTTTGACGGGAGCGAGACAGTGGTGATAACCGGAAAACTTAATTTTCAAGGGTTGGCCCCAATGCCCGACTCGAAGCGATCGATGTTCTCGACGCCGTCATCCAAATGAAAGACCGCGTTCTCAACCCCGCCGCCCATTGGGCCGAGAATGACTATTAACCTGTCCCTTTGGAGCCCTTGTGAAGCGGGTTCTTATGAACTTTTCTTCCTCGTTAATCAATCTTTGTTACTTCGCTTCTGCCGGGACACGCACCATGGCGCTGAATAGGCCCATCAGGACGGCTATGCCTGCTGTGGCCAGAAAGACCGAAGAATGTCCGTAGCGAACCCACATGAGACCGCCCAGGGCCGGGATGGACATCGAGACCATGTGATTGATGCTGATGCCGAGTGAAAGGGTGGGGGCGAGGTGATCTTTCCTCAGCACGATTTTGGACAGGTAAGTGTCGCGGGCCATATTCACGCCGAAAAGCAGGTTATCGCCCACGAAACACGCATAGAGCAGGCCCAGTGCGATCGCAGGGTTTGATAGGTTATGGGCAAACCCGTAGCCAAGGCATACCAGTAAGAGCAAAACGGAGTCGGTTAAGAGTACCGCGCGTTCACCGAAGTGGTCGATGGCGCGTCCCAGCGCTGGCTGGAAGAAGATGCCGAGTATGGCGGCGGCGATCCATAATTGGGCGAAGATCCAAGCCGGCTGGTGAAAAATGCGGATAAGAACCCAGGGGCCGAAGGTGATGAACACCTGCTTGCGGGCACCAAAAAGAAGGGCCAGTACATAATAAAGCCAGTAACGGCGGTTCCAGATGAATTTCGGTCGCTGCAGGTGGGCGCCGGGTAGGCGCATGGCGAACAGGAAGCCGGCGGCGGCGATTGCGGCCAGTCCGCCCAGCACGAAAATCAACCGGTAACTGGCATGTAACCAGCGCATCGTGATCCATACGATCGCGCACCCCACGATACTGGCGGCGATGGAGGTCGCTGAAATCTGACCTAAACG
Organism: Kiritimatiellia bacterium; assembly: GCA_038330175.1. Lineage (GTDB taxonomy): Bacteria > Verrucomicrobiota > Kiritimatiellia > CAIKKV01 > CAITUY01 > JAABPW01. Next base: position 1,559 of record JBBQNS010000138.1, on the reverse strand, counting down.
CCGACCGCGTTGTGTGGTGGTCGCCAGCTCCATGGCGATAGATGACCGTACCGGCATCATCAGGTGGGCGCCTGTACTCCAGATCGTCAAAAACACCAGCATACTGATCCAATTTGGACCGATGAAGGCCAAGCCCAGCAGTCCGAGCCCGATCCCCAAGGCCGAAAAACCGGCGATCCGCGTTTCGGCCAGGAAGAAAAGCATGCCGGCGAAGAGGGCGGTGAGGAAGCCGGGCAGCTCGCGGGGGAACTCAAGGGCACCGCGTGCGTCGGCCCCGAGATTGAACGTGTCGCTGACATAGTTGTTGAAGGTGGTTTCCATCATACCCCCGCTGATACCCAGCAGCGCCATGCCTGCCAGAAACAGAAACAAGTTCCGTTCCAGCCCGCGGCAACGTTTTATAAATTGAGCGATCATGAGGTCAGGTTGATAGGCGGTAAATTGATAGGCTGTTAGACTATTAGACTGTTAGGCTGTTAGGAAAATTGGAATTCGCAGACTATAATCAGGGAGAAGCTTATAAACGATAAAAATTGTAGGGAATTATCTAGACCCCATTCGAAAAGGAATTTGGAAAAGAGACCCTGAAAACTAAAGGGATTTCTCCGGTAGGGCGAGGTGTCCCTACCGAGCCGGAGCAAGTTGTGGCCATGAAATGCGTCAAAATAGCCAAAGCCTTTTGTGGCGCTTCAGATGGATTGCCCTTTGCACTGCGGCTCATCGGGACGATTTGACCTACCGAATCCTTTTCGAAAGGGGTCTATCTGGGGGGGGGCTGTAGGAAGCGACCTTGTGTCGCGATTGCGGGCACCAGGCGGACATCGCGCGCAAGCGCTGCTCCTACAAGTTGCCATCTAAGCTTTTGGGGAATCAGTCTTGCGTTTCTATTGTGAGTTTGCCAAAATTTTGTTGTGAAAATCAACTTTCAGTCCGGTTCCGCTATGAGGCGTTGCTTCGCCTTTTGGTTTTCTTTATTGGCGGCCTGTTGCATTGGCGGGGTTCATCCCGCAGAGGCCCGCCCGCAAGGTATTCGGGTTGTGATGGATAACAATTACCCGCCTTATGCTTTTCTCGATAACGAAGGGCAGCTTCAAGGCATCCTGGTCGACCAGTGGCGATTATGGGAACAGAAGACCGGCATCAAAGCGGATATCCATGCCATGGATTGGGGTAAAGCGATCAGCGCCATGAAGGCCGGTGAATTTGATGTTATCGACACCATATTCAAGAATGAAGAACGCTCCGAATGGCTGGATTTCACAGAGCCCTATGCCCGGCTGGATGTCCCTATATTTTTCATCAAGGCCATTTCCGGTATCACCGATGCGAACTCACTCAAAGGTTTCCCTGTGGGGGTAAAGACAGGAGATGATGCTGTTGAGTTGTTGAAGCGTCATGGGGTTGAAAACCTAATATATTTGGGGCTTCAGGGTTTTGAGTGGGTAGCCCCTACCGGTTGTGGTGGCGGAGCTGGCCGAGGCAACGCGCGGGCTACCGTGGGTGCATGAGTGTGCGTGTTGATCCGCGCTCTATCCCTTCGGGATGAAGAGTTGCTTTGA
>JBBQNS010000137.1:0-7916 GCA_038330175.1 Kiritimatiellia bacterium | reverse complement strand
CCCTTTTCCGGATTACGACATCGAACCGGTCATGGCGTACGCGAACGGTTGAGCTCTCGCGATGGGACGGGTCTGTCTCACTTTGTCGGTTTCACGCTCGATCACGTTCCCTGAAGGCGGGTCGGGACTACCCGACCCGCCGTCAGGGAACGTTTGTCTTCATTCTTGCCTTTGTCACCCGCCCTGTGACACCATCGTAACCATGAAAACGTTGTTTCAGGCTGGTTTGTGCGGGCGTGTGCCCCTGCCGCCAGAAAAGCGATTTCTTATCCATTCCGGTTCTACCGGATCCAGCGCGCCTATAGAATGTCGGCACTGCAGGCCAGCACGCGGTTCTTCGGCGTGACGGCCTCGTGGTATGCCTGGTTCAAATGGTGGCGGTAAATGCGACCTCCTGACTGCCACACAGGAATACTCATCTTTTTTCACGCAATACAGGCAGGCATTAAATGCGCTATCCACTGCCAAATGTTTGGTAAAATGTTTGGCATCCTGCAAACAGAATTTCGCACGATTGCTAAACGTCGCGGATTGCGAATACAAAAACAGGACATGCTTTTCACCCTGTATTTAATAGGGTTTCGCGCAATACTGCGATACGGGAAAATGGCTCCGGCGACAGGACTCGAACCTGTAACATTCTGGTTAACAGCCAGACGCTCTACCATTGAGCTACGCCGGAACAGTCAAAGAGCGCTACACTCTAGCGATTGATGCCATATTGTCAAGTGGCCAATCATCAAAATTTATTAGGAGTATCTTAATTACTTCATCCACAAGATGTTTGTGACAATGCGGGGATAGTATTTGCTCCCTTTTGCCACGCCGGAAGTAAATTGATCCGAACAGGCATAGTACTCAGACCCATTACGTTCCCATTCCGCATGGGCGTGATCAGCTTCCGCTCCAGCTTTGCCCGGTTTGATGCCCAAAATAGTAGCGGCAATGTGCTGGCAAAGGTTAATCTTGCTCATCCATGAATTGTCGGCGGTAGACGACAGCTTCCAGCCCCCATCGTCATAAAGACATACGCCCTTCACAAGGATATTTTCAGTATGCAATTTCAGCGTTTTGATCAAATCGGCGTAGGGCCCTTTCAGCGAAACCGCTTCTTTCAATCCCATCTCATAGGGGAAAATTAGTCCCTCAATAGCGGAAATAATCGCACTCTTGTTATTCCCTTCCAACACGGCAGGAATAAAGCCCAACTTCTTGTTAAAGCCCTTCACCAAAGATTTGGCACACAGTTTGGCTGATTTCACGCAGTCAGCGGCCTTATCCTCGACGCCCAGCGTGGTAAACATAAACTCAAGGGCCAAATAGGAAGCCCAACATTTTGAAGCAAGGTAGATATTGTTACGCGCCTGTCCTAACGAATGATCAAGTGAATCATAGGTGGTGATTTCGCCCCCACCCTGCGTAACCGAGCTCTCAAATTTCATGATGCCGTTGCGTTTGCGAGGATCAGGGTGATCACGATGCTGCAGGCTTCTTAAACAATCTTCTAAAATCCCGCGATTTCTTACCAAAAAATCATCATCACGGGTTTGCGCATAATAAACGCCGGCGCAACACACCCAGTTGGACAATTGCTCACACGTCATATATGAAAAACATTGCCGATCAATGTTAGACATCTCGTAGCTACTGTGCCCCGACGGCGTGAAATAGTTCATCACTCCCATATCATGGGTAAAGGCAATCCCCCCCTCATACAGTTTTCCGGGTTTGCCAGGTTCAAAGACCTGATCATAGTAACTGTATTCACGCACAAATTGATCCAGCACATTACGGACCGTCCAGGGGTTTAGCCGCATCTCAAAAAACAACATATCAACAGTGAGGTCAAAGGTGTTCATCATCCGGTATTCACCTTCATTAACGACCCATCGTGGTCGTCCCCCATCATCCAACCATTCAGTCGAACCCCAGTAACTACGTGTCGCATGAGCAATTAAAAATTTCTGTTCCTCATTAAGCTTAGCCGCCATCAGCTCGGCATCACGCACATCGGCTTCTGCGAGATAACAGGGCGCCATCTCTAAGGCATAGCGCAGGACGTCCTCGAGGTCGGCAAAATAACGGGTATACCAATAACGGGTATTCTTGCCTGTGGTCGCTTGCCCCTGCTTGAAATACCCAACGCTGATCAAAAGCTCACGCACTTCGCCCGCCTTGGCTTCAGCAATAAACCCACCCAATCCACCCAACATCATGTGTGGATTTCCCTGCTGCCGCTTCATCGCTTCTGGAACACTGAAATTCATGAACGAGCTAACATCGTCCTCGGTCGCGAAACCGAGGCGCTCCTCTTGTGTCATCATCTTAAAATGCTCATCCTGAGCTTCCGGAACGACCCACTTACCATCCAGCCGCATGCCAAAGAAAAAACGGCGCGGGGTTTTCGATTTACGGTTGTCATAGCGAACCCGAATCAGGCTTGCAGGACAGGACGCAAATTTCTGCTCGGGCGCAGAACTAACCGCAGGATCAGGAATGGAGAAAAAGGGCGTCACAATTTCAAAAGTAAGATTTCCTGCCCGGAAAGAATCGGTAGCCCATCGGTAATCACGAGTAATTTTTTCCGCAGGGATCACTTGTTCTACAGATTTTTTTTCATCTTTCGCATCTCCCTGCACATAACGAGCCCGTTCGTCCGGACCCATGGCAAAAAGTGGCAGGTACTGAATCACCCCCTGTTCATCCTCAAACCCGACATAAATACCGCCCTCGGCAGGTTGCCCTTTTTCCATGGCCATTCCGCCATTGGCGCCGTGCATTCCACAGGTGAAAGAACTATGAGCCCCCATGGGTGAATGATGCGCGTGAAAAGATGTTTTTGGGATGATCATGATTATCGCCCCATTTTACGAATGTTATCGATGCAGGTCTTTGCGCTCTCCATGGGACCCGTGGCGTACTGTTCCTGTTCAACAATATACCACTGCACCGCCGTTTCTTTCTCAAGTATATCAAAGATGGCTGGCCAGTTGACCGAGCCCTCACCCACTGCGGCAGTTTTATTGGTGGGGTGGGATTCCTTTACATGGACGGCTTCAAGTCGCTTGGAATATTTGCGAAGAATGGCAGGGACATCCTGCCCCGCCGCAGTAGCCCAGCCAATGTCCAATTGAACCAGAAAGTCTTCGGGGGTTGCGGTGAAGAGCCGATCAAATTTGGTTATGCCATTGTCGAGCTCAAACTCTTGGGTATGGTTGTGGAATCCCACACGCATGCCACAGGCCTTGGCCCGCAGGTGCGCCGCGTTCAGGCGTTCAATCATCTCCTCGAGCTTGCTGATATCGATCCAAGGGACAATCAACCGGTTGTTGCCAAGAATCTTCTGGAAAGCGATCGTCTTCTCAAAAGCGGCCCCTTCCAAGGCTTCGATCCCCATATGGGCCCCCGCACAAAGAAGGCCATTCTCATTCATCATCCCCCGCAAGGTCTCGGCCGGCAGGTCGTAGTAGCCCGCAAATTCAACACCCTGATATCCCATTGCAGCAACTTTACGCAATGTTCCGGGCACATCCTTTGGAGCCACATCGTGCAAAGAATATAATTGAATGGCTACAGGAATCTTTTTTTTCATTTTGATCTCTTTCTGATTTCTTGTTTTGAGATGTTCATCTTGCCAAGGCACCAAACCATCGGCAAGAAAATGAACTCTAATTGAATTTATACATGAAATGCAATAAACGTGTTTAGGCCCTAATCTTCGCCTAAGCAATCTGATGTCTTCTTGAGACCTCCTCTTTATAGCTCATCTCTTCTGGAGGGCGAAGCTTGCTGAGCCGCGTGGGTAGAGCGAATCGTGCCGGAAAACAGGATTTTATTTATCCGTGACATCGGCCGCTTCGGTGGGTAGGTTATGCGCCGATGTCATGAATACCCATACTCCATTTTCACCTCTTGTCCTGCTGCCACCGGATTATCACACTCATACCGTCCTCTGCAAACATGCGGAAGGCACGGCTCAGGAGTTCCGACATAAGGCCAAAGACATGGGCCTCGCGGAATTATGCTTCACGGATCACTGCCCAGAACCGTCGGGTTATGATGCCAAACACCGCATGACACTTGAAGAGCTCCCCAAATATTACGAACTCGTGACTCCCCTTCAAGACGGAGATAAACCGCCTGTCTTACTCGGACTGGAGGCTGACTTCTTCCCAGGCTGCGAACCGTTCCTCACGAGTTTCCTGCCTGACCAACCGCTGGATCTCGTCATGGGTTCGGTTCATTATATCAAGGACTGGGGATTTGATAATCCGGCCTATCTGAAAACTTGGGAGTCGGTTGACATTAAAGGAGTGTGGGTTGCTTACTTCACACTGATGAAGCAACTGGTCGACACTCATCTATTTGATGTCATCAGCCACTTTGACCTCCCCAAGAAATTCGGACACCGCATCAAAGAGCGCGACATGAAGGAGCTGGTTCAGCCTATACTGGATCATATTGCAAAAAACAAAATGGCGTTTGAAATCAATACCTCGGGCTGGCGTCGTGACGCGGCCGAGGCCTATCCATCCCCCCTTATCCTCAGCCTCGCGGCTGAACGTGAAATCCCCATCACGTTTGGCTCTGACGCGCACGCTCCAGCCGAAGTGGGCTATCAGTTTCCGGAAGCACTGGCGTTAGCACTGGATACCGGCTGCAAAGAATCTCTTCGTTTTAAAAATCGAATTGCCACCCGGGTTCCTTTAACCACGTGGAGGGTTTAGCTTCCTATGTCTATTCCCCCTTCAACACTTGCAATCGATGGACATGTCCATATCTATAAGGAATACGATTGGGCTGATGCCCTGACCTCGCTGCTCAGAAACTTAAGTGCGTCCCCTCATGATATCCCTATCGGGCTGCTTGCAGAAGGCAAGTCCTCCCATTTCTTCAAGGAAGTGGCTGAAAGTACGAGGCCATTAGTGAAAGGAAACCTTCAAGTGGAAGCGGGCCCAGATTCTGATTCTTTGGTGATTCGCGAAAACGGAATCATTAAAGGGTATCTGATTGCCGGGCGGCAACTCGTAACTTTAGAAAAACTGGAGGTGCTTGCGCTCGGCAAAGATACCTCCCTTTCTAGCGGGCAATCTCTCGAAGCTACGCTTGAATCAATTAGCCGAGAAGGTGCTATTCCCGTATTAAGCTGGTCGCCTGGAAAATGGTTTTTTGGCCGAGGAAAATTAGTAAGCGCTTTAATTGACTCCCATCCGCCTGGGAGTTTTATGATTGGCGATATCGGGCTTCGCCCTACCGTCTGGACTACACCCTGCTTGATGAAAAAAGCCGAAAAACGGGGATTTAAGATTATGGCTGGCTCTGATTCTCTACCTCGCACAGGGGAATCGGATTGGATTGGCCGGATCGGATTCCAAGTGACCGGGGCTTTTGACCCAAACCGCCCGGCAGCCAGCCTTCGGGCAATTTTATTCGACCCATCCCTTGTTTTCAAACCGATTGGCCGTCACAGTTCGCTCCTGGCATTTATCAATCGGCGGGGACGAAATCAGCTAAAATAATCACAAAGACACGGTGATTGAAGCACGGGTTCCTTGGCCGTGTTCGTTCGTTATTTCAAGCGCCCCCCCAATAAAGGTAAGACGCTCTCGCAAATGGAATAACCCGAATCCGCCTGAAGGAGGAAGGATATTAGATTCTTGCGCAAGAAAACCTTTTCCTTGATCAACCACTATAATCTTCAGGGTTTTAGCAGCCGGTTGGCTCACACTCACCGTGGCATAAAGAACTCCCGAATGTTTTACTACATTGAAAAGCAGTTCACGAACGCCTTGGAACAAAAAGAGGGCCACAGATCCTGGCAGCACCAGAGAAGGCTCCCCAGTAACCTTAACCGTCAACCCATGCAGATCGGTCATCCATCCTGCGAGCCAGTGCAAGCCCGGCATCAATCCAGCCTCCAGAAGGACAGGAGGACAAAGGCTAACGGTCAGCGAGCGTGAAGCAGCTAATGCTTCGCCCAAAAGAGTGAGAACATCCTTTACCCCCAGCGCATGATCTGCCGCTGGCATCTGAGGATCCAGCAAACTGACCTTCATCATTGCCGCCGCAATATATTGTTGAACGTGGTCATGAAGAATTGACGCAAGCCGTTTGCGTTCAAGTTCCTCCGCTTGGGTCAGCTCCATCGTTAATTTCTGAAGCTGCTTCACATTATGCTTCAACGTGGTGTTGGCCCCCTCTAGTTCCTTCGTACGTTCCTCCATCCGTTGAGCCAATATTTTAGTGAATCCGAGAAGTGATTTTTCGGCTACCTTCCGCTCCGTGATATCGCGATAGATGGACTGATAAGTACCATCAGGCATCATTTTGGTTCGTATTTCGATATAAACGATTGAACCATCCGTGTGGGTAAGCTGACGCTCGCTGATCACCGTCTCACCCTTTTGAAACAAATCAAAGCGCAAAGGGCTGACGGCAAGACTTTCCCGAGTGAAGAGCACATCACCGATAGGTTTTCCTATCAGTTCAGCCCGGCTCATCCCTGTGAGTTCACTCATAAAACGGTTCGCATCAATGATGAACCCTTCGTGGGATCCAATCAGGATCCCGTCTACCGCAAGATCAATGAGTTCCCGGAAGCGGGTCTCGCTCATTTGCAAAGCTCGTTCCACCCTCTTGCGGTCACTGATATCCTGAACGGTACCCATCAGATAAACGGGATGGTTATCCTGATCAAATTCAAGATCTCCGTAGCCGTGGACCCAACGTTCTACCCCATCAGCCAAACGGATGATCCTAAACTCTTTATTAAAACGCCGGTGCGAACCCAAAACATCGCGTGTCAAATAAGTGATTATCATTTGCCGGTCATCCGGATGAATGAGCGCCACCCAGCCCTCTTTTGTGCAGGGATAGTCTTTAGTGATCCCGAAAATTTCATCGAGAATATCAGAGGTGGCGAAACGACCGGAGGCAACCTCCATAACATAAACCCCAAGCCCTGCGGCCTGCTGCACATGGCGCAGCATTCGCACATTTCCATTCATCAATTTCAGAATTTCGTTATCCATACGAGACTTCAATTAGCAGGCAATACCCCTTCGACCAAATCTCAATCGATCTTTATCAGAGCCAAGCGCAGGAGGTTAAGTGCGGTTTTTGCAGCTCGATCACGAATAACCTCGCGACCGCCAGGAAAGCGGAAGCATTCAGCACGCGCCACGAGTTGATCCCCTTCTCGGCATCCCAAGGCAATCCAAACCAGGCCGACAGGCTTTTCCTCGGTCCCACCCTCTGGCCCAGCCACCCCTGTCACGGCTAGCGAATAATTTGCGCTAGTGTGCTTCAAAGCGCCTTCCGCCATGGCGCAGGCGACCCCTTCACTAACAGCGCCTTCTCGCTCGATGAGTGAAACCGGTACCGATAACTCTTGGGCTTTCATCGAGTTCGCGTACGTCACCCACCCTCCATCGAACCAGAGACTTGCACCTGGGATATCAGAAAGCATTTTGGCAACCAATCCACCTGTACAACTTTCCGCTGTAACCAATCGGCCAGCTTTGGCTTTTAATAATTGCCCTACAACGTCAGCCAGAGTCTGGCTTCCTTCAGCAAAAATAAGCGACCCAAGCTGCTCTCGCACTATAGCCATGGTCTGGATAAGTTGCTTCTTGGCCAACGCAACTGTCGGAGCTTCACTGCGCAGTCGAATCGTCACCACCCCGCCTGAAACGGTGGTCCCCACAAGCGGATTGTGATCACGTCGCATGAGATTACCTAATTTTTCCGCTACAATGGATTCACCCGCTCCAAAGGTTACCAACGACCCCGCCACGACAACCATGCCAGGGCCGCGCTCAACAAACGGAAAAATATGGCGTTCCGCCATCTTCTCCATCTCAGAGTATTCCAGGTTTTGTTGAAGTAGCGAGTTGGTTTGAGCTGCTGTTTGTCAA
>JBBQNS010000136.1:0-7992 GCA_038330175.1 Kiritimatiellia bacterium | reverse complement strand
GACCCGCCTTCAGGGAACGTTTGTCTTCATTCTTGCCTTTGTCACCCGCCCTGTGACACCATCTTAACCATGAAAACGTCATTTCAGGCTGGTTTGTGCGGGCGTGTGCCCCTGCCGCCAGAAAAGCGATTTCTTATCCATTTGCACTCCATTAACCTGTCCCTATGGAACGCTCAAGTGTCTGGATGGATTTCTATTCGTTTAATTGGCTCCATCGCATAATCCGAACAGGTACTGTGAACCAGATATTCTTTGATGGAGTCATGATTTTGATCACTTTCATTACGCAAGGATCGGCTTCGATCCATGTGTTACTACCCAAGTAGGCCAAGACGTGGACTCCGTCTACTGTCACAGCAATGTCACCAGCGATGAGTTCCTGATTCGTTATTGTGTTTATGCTCTCGGCTTGAAATAAGCGTGTTGTAAACTCTCGGTACTCCTGCTGCAACGCACTTGCGGAACAATCGTGCCACCACAATTCAAACGCATTCCTTATGTGCTTTGGATTCAGAGTTCTTAGACCAATTGCCAGATTTGCGCGTATCATTCCCTGTCGAACCAGTCCGGAACAATCGATGCCTCTGCCATTTTCGCCGCCCCACACATATTGGGTACCCTCGAACTGTTGGAGGTTTTCGATGTATGCCTCGCGCAGGCAAGCGATAATTGGCTGTCTACCGGGCAAGCTGACAAAAAACAGAGCCATTATGCCAACACTAAACAAAGCAACCGAATATTTCCGGCGCTGCCATGTTAAGACCACCGCTCCGCACCATAGCACAGGAACCGCGCCAACAATAAAGACCCTCAACAAGCGGTAAGACACCGGATAGATCATGACCGCCACCACAATTATGAGGAGCGAGAACCATGCCCTAATAGCAATCCGACGCATTGTCCATTCGTATTTCATTGGATCACCGTTCACGCAATGAAACGATTATGATTGGCCTATTGGCCCTTATTGAAAAGGCGTGCTTTAGCACAAGAATATTCCTCCGATGCTACAATCCCTTTCCCAATAGGGATTCCTTTCAGCAAAGTTTCGTCTACAGGTCCAAAATCCTGCAAACACCCCAGAGGCAGTGAGGAATTTGGTGCCCAACGAATAAACGAATAATATCGAGCCTTAACAAACTCACGGAAACCCGGCTCAAGTTTTGAGTCGTGTCGGGCAAGAATTACCCAATGCAGTCTGATCTCATACTGATAGGTAGAACTTCTGCAGTAGCGATACCCAAGCATTGCGCCAGTTGTGCCTGCCATGATAGCGATGATCACCATTATGACGGTAGTTTGACGTGTTGTCATGAAAGTTCCCTCTGTGAAATTATGAACTCAATGTCTAATTGGGCTGCGACCAGCATTTCCTTGCCCCCAACCATTCTCAACTACCCTGTTAACGATACTTGACGCGCTTATCCGTTTGCCATTGTCTGATTGAATACCGACATGAATGCCATCGCTCACAATGTCACCGGGAAGCGCAGGGGTATGCGGGCTTGTCCACCCTGGGATAGGCCCACCAGCCCATTCGCTCGCGGTTGGCGGGCGTGTGCCCCCCATACCATCAGGTACCGATGGGTTGGGTAACCCGCTACCGATTATCATATCGAAAACAAATTGATTGCATTTTGGTGCCCCCCAACGAAAACGCCTGTTGTTATAGGAATAGACGGACCAAGTGCCGTTACCTAGATAGCTTCTAGCGTAATCCGGAAGATTGTCTGTCACATAAGGGAAGTTGATGCCAGCAATAGTGTTTTCAGATGTCCCCGAGGTATTACTCGGATTGCCACATAATCCGGAAGGATCCCTGAAGTTGACGGGGTTATTCCCGCAAAAGACATACTGGTTTATTCTGCCTTCGCCGGGAAGCCGGATATATACGGTTTTTCGCTCACCTGCACAGCGGGGAACCGTCGCGGCGGGCGGCAGTATATCAAAGGTTTCTTCTGTCAGATAAAAGCCCATAAGGTATATCCAGACTGTAGCGAAGAACGACGGCAGCTAAAAGAAGAAAGTCCCTTTTCTTCAGTCGCCCAGCTCCCTGGGGTGGCACTTCGCATGGGTCTTCTTGAGATCCTGGATGGTCAGCTTCGTGTAGGGCTTGAGCATGTCGAGGGATTCGTGTCCGAGCAGTTCCTTGACGTGGTACATGTTGGCACCGCCGCGGATGAGTTCGGTTGTGCAGCTGCGCCGGAACGTATGGGCGGAGACGGTCACATCGAAGTCGAGCGGCAGACTGTGGACGTGGACCAGGCGGCGTAGGCCATTATACTTCAGCCGCTCGCCCTGGTAGTTGATGAACAATGCCTGATCGTTCGGATCATCCCTGGTCATGTATGGCCGCACGGCAACAAGGTAGGTCTCCAGGTAATGCAAGGCGGTCTTGCCGATCGGGACCATGCGTTGTTTGCGGCCCTTGCCCATCACGCGGGCGGTGGCGCATTTCATATCAACATCCCCAACGTCCAGCGCCAGAAGTTCGGCGGCCCGGATTCCGCTGGAGTAAAGCAGTTCAAGGATGACGCGGTCGCGGTAGCCGATGGGTGTGCCCGTGTCCACACGGTTGAGGAGCTTGCGCACCTGGGCATGGGTCAGCACGCTGGTGGGGAGCAGCTGCTCATCCTTGGGCGAGACGAGTGCATCGGGCAAGTCCTTATGGATGTCACCCTGCTGGGCCAGGCACCGCAGGAAGCTGCGCAACACGGCAACGCGAAGCCGGACGGTTTTCGTTCGCAGCGGCAGGCCGCCCGGTGTGCGACGGGCCGCGAAGTGGCGGAGCCAAGCTTCAAGATGTTCACGCCCGAGCCGGTCAGCCGTCTGGATCTCGTAGCGGCTTTCCATCCAGAGGAAAAACGCGCACAGTTGCCGGTGGTAATCCTTGATCGTTCGGGGGCTGTAGTTCAACACCTCGCACCGTTCGAGGAAATCGCGTAGCAGGTCGCGGAATGTCCGGGTTGTTTCGGGCATGGGTCTTCTCCTTCAGCGGCCCGGCTTGCTGTGCCGGTGCATGTCCTTGAGTTCGGGGATCGTGATACGCAGGTAACGGCCCAGATGAAGCAGGGACGCATGGCCCAGTAGTTCCTGGATCTGGACAGGGTGCGCCCCATGCCGGAGCATGTGGGTTGCACAGGCCCGGCGCAACGTATGGGAACTGAACGGACGCAGACCCGCACTGCGGGCATTTCGCAAGACGATCTTTTCCGCCCCCTGGTAACTCAGACGTGAGCCCCGGTTGTTCAGCCAGAGAGAGTGCTTCCTCGTCCAGATTGGTGCCGAGCAGGTCAGCGCGCATCTTGATATATTGCCGCAGCCAATCACAGGCCTTGCGCCCCAGCGGCGCAAAGCGTTCCTTGCGGCCTTTACCGAAGAGTTTCACCAGGCCACGCTCAAGGTTCAGGTCGAACACCGTGACCGACGCCATTTCTTCCAGCCGCGCGCCTGTCGAGTAGAGTGCTTCCATGAAAGCGCGGTCACGCAACCCGGCGCGCAAGGTCGTCTTTGGATAGGCCAGCAGACGGCGGATGTCCTCCTCGTCCGGTACGTGAGGCAACGGCTGGGGCGGTACGCGCAACAGCATGTGCGCCGCCGGATCGATGAAGATGTACTGCGCCTTCTCAAGGTAATGAAACATCGTGCGGATGTTAGCCATGGCATGGAAGACCGTCAGGGCGGCAAGCTTCTGGCGTTTCAGGTGCAAGTGGTACTGGTCCAGATCCCGGCGCGACTTGTGCAAGGCGGGTGCGTACCAGGCGAACGTGGCCACGGCACGTGAGCTCTTCAGGGACTCAGCGCGTGAACCGAATACCTGGAGGTTCTCGCGCGTGTGGGGACAAGTTCCAAATCGATGCGCCGCCTTGTCCCTGATGAAGCAACTAAATGGATAACAGGAAGTCCCCGGCGGCGCTCCTGTAGCGGAGCCGACGGCATGCCGGTTGGCCTTTTTCAGCAACCGGCATGCGGGAGGCGTAGCGTCGTCAGTGGGGAGTCAGTAAAGGGACTAAAGGATCATTGTGTGTAAGCGTCCGAGGGTTGACCTCCTTCCCCATCCGGCCCCCGCATGATACAGCGGGGGTATGAATAACAACACGACACGACATGACAAGCGGGGCCGGGTTCTGCGGACAGCGGGGCAGCGGCAGGAATTAGTGGATCGGTATGTGGCAAGCGGTCTTGGAATGACCGAATTCTGCCGGCGAGAACAGGTGACGCTCTCGACATTTTGCCATTGGTACAACAAAGGGTTTCGCGGGGCTCGTCATCGCCCAGGCGCACGACTGAAAAAGACCCCGATGAAGTTCGCGGAGGTAAAAATGGCATTGAGTGGCTCCGCACCGATTGAAGTTGAGCTGCCTGGTGGCGCACGGATTCGTATCCGTGATGGCGAGGCATGGCCGGTGGTGGGTCGCTGGCTTCGGGAGGTGGCCGGATGCTGAATTTCACAGGCGCCTTGAAGGTCTATGTGGCAACCGAGGCAGCGGATATGCGGCAGAGTTTCAGCGGTCTGTACGGGTTGACGGTGAATGTGATGAAGGAAGATCCGCGTGCGGGCGGCTTGTTCGTGTTCACCAATCGGAGGCATAACCGGGTAAAGGTGTTGTACTGGGATGGCACGGGACTATGGGTGATGACGAAGCGTTTGGAAAAGGGCACATTCAGTTGGCCCGAGGGCGTGGAGACGAAGGACGGAAAGTTGTCGCTAAGCCCCCAGGCACTCGCCCTGTTGCTCGACGGGGTTGATCTGCGCGGCGGAACGCTCAGACCCTGGTATCAGCGTTAAAATATTTTGCAATTTTCTTATGAATCTTTTGCGATTTTGCTGTGTATTTCGGTATAATACATGGCATGCGAAATAAGTTGGAAAAACTGGAAAAAGAGAATGTTGAGCTTCGCGCTCAACTCCAGTCTATGCAGTCGGCTTTCGCAGAGCTTCAGCTTAAAAATGCGGAATTAAAGCGAAGGAACCAATACCTGCTGTTACAGATGTATGGCCGCACCAGCGAGAAGATGGACTCCCGTCAGATGGAGCTGTTGCTGGGTTTGCCCGCGATGGATGAGGCCATCCCCGCTGAGGAAACTCTTTTGCCTCCACTGCCGGCAAGACGCCGTACACGCCGGGACCGCAAGCCCCGGATTGCGGAGCATCTGCCGACGGAGGAGGTCATCATTGAACCAGAGGAAGTGAAGCAGGCTCCGCAGGACTATGTATTGATTGGGGAAGAGATCACACAGGAACTCGAGATGGTGCCTCCGAAGTATTTCCGCCGCCTGTTCATCCGCCGCAAGTACACGAACAAGGTGAATCGGAATCAGCCCCCCGTTATAGCGGCTTTGCCCGCCCGGTTGATCGAAGGCGGTTATGCCGGCCCTGGCTTGCTCACCGACATCATCCTGAAGAAATATGTGGATCATCTTCCGTTGTACCGACAGGAGAAGATTCTTAAGACCCGTTACGGGATTGATCTCTCACGAAAAACGATGAGTGACTGGGTTGGGAAAGTGGCCGACTGGCTCAAGCCGATCTACAACCACATTTATGATGAGTTGAGGGAAGGCGGGTATCTGCAAATTGATGAGACGCCGGTGCGATATTGCCAGGCGGAGGGTGGTGGTAGCCGTCAGGGATATTTCTGGGTTTATCATAGGCCGAACACCGGGGTTCTATATGAATGGCATACTGGCCGGGGAACGGATTGCTTAAAGCCCATGCTCGACACCTTTTCCGGAACCATTCAAAGCGATGGTTATGCCGCGTATAATAGTTATGCAAAAGGCCGCAACCAACGGGAACACGATGCCGGCCGGCCCCGCGCTATCGAATTGGCGGCTTGTTGGGCTCATGCACGACGGAAGTTTTTTGAGGCGCGGGATGAACGGCCAGGACTGGCGGGATGGTTGCTCAACCAGATCGGCCTGCTCTACAGTATTGAAAAGGAGTTGCGCGACCAAAAAGCCGGGCCGCAATTACGACAAGCCGTGCGAGCCTCCCAAAGCCGTACGATCCTCGCTCGGATCCGGCGGGCGTTGGACAAGAAGGCCGCCAGCCTTCTGCCCCGCAGTCAATTAGGTGCGGCCATCAGTTACACGCTCGGCCTGTGGGATGAACTCACGCGGTTCAGGGATGACGGGCAGTTGGAGATTGATAACAATCTGGTCGAAAATGCCGTCAGGCCAACCGCAGTTGGAAAAAAGAACTGGCTGTTTATCGGTCATCCAGAAGCAGGTGAGCGTAGCGCCATCCTCTATACCATGCTGGAGAACTGCCGCCGATTGGGTATTAATCCTCAGGAATACCTGTATGATGTGTTAACCCGCCTGCCGACGACAACCAATTGGCACACTCATGAACTGACTCCGGCTAACTGGTTGGCTGCCCGTCGAAAGCAGGCCGCATGAGTGAGGGGCCCCTCATAGGGCAACAACGCGGGCAAGAGGCGCTCACGCGCGCTACGGAATGCATAATGAAAGCTATCCGCTGCCTTGATGAGGAACCGATCAACTTTCAATGGAAGCGCATTCAAAACGCTTCCCTGTGCTTCAAGGGGTTGCCGCTCGATCATCTCCCAGAAAAACTGGAACGCCGCATCGACATCACTTTCCGCCGCATCAATGCTGTCCTGGCCCGCTACCCCATCAAAACGTGGGACGACTATCAGAATATCGCGCCTGATGACTTAAAGAAAATCGAGTCGCTGATTCGCGGCCTGATCTGATTGTACTGCGCCAAACCCTGCCCCAAACCACTCTATCGCATCACCGCCCCCGTGCCTACGGGGTGCTAGATCGGACGCTTACCATTGTGTCCAGAAAGTTCGTAAAAAAACAACCTTCGACGTCGTGCTAAAGCTTATGAATATTGGATTATGTGAATGCCGATGAGATGGTAAGCCACGCAGACAACCTGTCCCCATAGAAACGGGCAAACAGATCGTTGAAGCGTCACTTGCATAAACGACGCCGTGTCAGAATACAGAAGGGAAGCGGAAGTGGTCACGTGTCGCACGATCTCGAAAGATCTGAACGGATAAAGTTATTGGCAGCATCATGAAACTTCCACCAACCAGAATAAACTCCCAAACAGGCGCACTCCTCAAAACAATGAGCCACAGACTTATAAGAAACGCTGCGGGAAATAGTGGGATAAAACAAGCGATCACATAGGCGGACCAAGGTTTCCTAACCCATGACAGACATATCGTCAAAATAAGCACGCCAACGACAACCCACCCGATAACTTTGTAGGTTATGACAAAAACGGTTGCGCCTTTCAGAAGATGCGTAACGAGGCCAAGTAACATAAGAGTTACGAATCCTCGAAAAATAAGAAGAGGTACAGGTGTAGAAATTTTCATGATCAGTAATTATGGTTCAGAAAGTTGTGGTACGACTGCTGCCTTTTAAGAAGAGCTTTGGCAAGTTCTAGTCGACTACCAGGGATCATGTCTTTAGGCAATGGCTGGAGAGCACCCAAAGCTAGACGTGCGGTCAATTCTCCGCCTGCTGATGGGTAGCCCCGTATATTTCTAAGGCTCTCAAACAAGTTTCGAACCTTTTGGCGTTTTTCACAAGAACCGCCTTTGGCTGGTAAGTCCGTGCCCATTTGCCCTACCTGCCCGAAGTTGTCGGGCCAATCCATCTCGCCTTTACTGTCAATAACTTGCTGAAGCATGTTCATCGTTGAGGTGTTGCCCTGCATCTCTGCGGCAATGGCCCCTTGATCCAGAAACATGCCCTGAATTTCAACACTAACCTGTGATAAAACCCCGCCGCCTAATGCAATAAGTCCAGCTATCATATACGGATTACGACCATCGGGATCCCTGAAGTTGACTGGGTTATTCCCGCATATAATCCCGTACAGCGCCGCCGTGCCGGATGTCGTTTCGGCCTCGGTGACAGGATAAACCCAGGCGGCGAAGGTGGCGGAAGTCGTGCCTGCGGTGTAGGTGGTAGTGTCGAACTCGGTTAACTGAAGAAGGCGGA
>JBBQNS010000135.1:0-8030 GCA_038330175.1 Kiritimatiellia bacterium | reverse complement strand
CAGGGCAAACGCATCTAAATTCTGAACCTTTGTCATTTTCTGGTTCAGAGTTTGTTTTTCCTTCATTTTACGCCATACGATAGGGGTCAGCAGTCGTCAGCCGCTTGATCTAGCCGCATAATGCAGTAAGTCGGTCGTTTTAGCGCAAAGCGGCGGCAGAGGTCGGCGTGTTGTTCCACTCGCTTGGGTGGCCGGCGGCGCGATCAGGCGGGGTTGATGCCGAGAACCTCAAGCAAGTAGTCGTCGTTCCATCCGGCTCTTTTGACTTTCAGCCGCATGCTGCGCTTGCTTTTCTCCTTTTTGAGCGAGTTGAGGGCGAGACGCCTCAGGGTCGCGAGATTTTGCGCTGCATGGCCTTCGCGGGCGCGACTCTGGTCCTCCTTGAAGACGACATCAAGTATCCAGTGGACTTTGTTTTCAACACCCCAGTGCTGACGGGAGGCTTTGGCAAACGTTTGAACGCCGCGTGGCAGGCTGAGCAGGTAATATCGGCGCTCGGTCGTTACGACACCGCCAATATCACGAATAGACTCGACCGCGCCGAAGCTTTGTAGCTTCTCCCATTTATTGCGGTCGGTGAACCAATCTACGTCGCTGCTTTGCCAGAAGCGACGGGTCTCGATCCGTCCATGGCCCTTTTCCTCGGTCTCGTAAAAGTCCAGTCCAGGAGTGGACGTCGGACACTTCCTCCACCGGCTAATCGTGTCGTCCAGGTAGCTTTTTATTTCTTCGTGGGCGAGGCCCTGGTTGCCCTTCAGCGCAAGAACATAGTCGGCATCTGCATCAATGATTTCGCGGGCAATTTCTTTTTGGCAGCCCATCGCATCGATGGTCACGATGCAGCCATCGAGATTGAGCGCCCGTAAAAGCTCCGGGATCACCGTAATCTCGTTACTCTTCTTGAACACTTTCATCTGGCCGAGCACTATACCGTTGTCGGTAGCCCACGCGTTGACGATAACGGGCAGCTCATCTCCTTTGTTTAGCGCTCGACGCAGCGCTTTGCCGTCAATAGCTACAATCTCGCCGGAAAATGCGGTCCGTAACCCTTCCGTCCAGCGTAAAAAACAATCGCAGAAGGCCTTGGGGGCGAGCGCCTGGAACACTCTGTTGAAGGTGTCGTGCGAGGGGATGCCGTTGGGTAGTTCGAGAAAAGTTCTGAACCACGATTCTTTGGATTTACCGAACTCTTCCATGTCGTTGAATCCCTCGCCGCCAGCGAGCGTGGCGCAGAAGCCGATGACTACGATGTCGATCAGACGATGAAACTTTGTGCGTTCGACACGCGGATCCGGCAGATCCCCGAAACAATCGATCAGACTCGGAGGAACGTTAGCGGTCAGTGGATGTGAATGAGTTGACATAATATATAGGATTATATATATTTTTTGCATGAAATCAACACGTAAATCGATTCTTAGTGAAATGGCCACCATTGGCCGAATGGAGCGAGGTAAACTCTGCCCAATGCGGGATGGACGGTACTACAACCTGCAGTCCTGGGAAGGTGGCAGGAACGTGACGCGTTATGTCCGCGCTTCTGATATCCAGTCCGCCCGCCAGGCGATCGAGGGGTACAATACTTTCATGGATTTAGCGGAACGTTACGCCGACTTGGTCATCCAGGACACGCGAAAGGCCGCATTGTTAGCACAAACCGAACCAGTAAAGGTCAAAAAAAAGGAATTTTAGATGCGTTTGCCCTGAGTCACACCGTAACAAGTAAATATTCGCGTTATTCATCCTCACCCTCCAATCTCTTTATTATTAGCCCAATGTCGTCATCTCATTGGCACGCCGACAAGCGGCGGTCCTACATGGGGAGGTCGAGAAATGCCGCAAGAGCATCCAATGGGGATCCTCGCCTAAACCCTGAGGCAAACCATCTCAGGCAGTTTCGGCATCAGGCGGGGTAAAGGATCCGTTGAATCTACAGCACCCAAAACCAACCCGAACAGCCGATGGCATATCTCACGGAGGCTTCTCGCCTGATCTTCTGCAATCCAGGAATGAACTTCCAGGTATTCAACAAAGAACCAGACAGCCTCGATCGTGGTACCAGCACGCAATCCATCGATGTGAAAAAGATCACGGGACGTCTTGGCTAGATACGAACTTAAACTGTTTTCGTCTAATCTGAAGGCCTCCTTCGGCCTCTTACCTTCAGGCCGATCACCCCAATAGGATTCAAGTCGTTCAGCCAGTAAATCAGCGCGCGCCCACGGCCAGCCCTTTTTATTATGGAGGAAAGCACAATAATTCCAGCGTATGTCATGATAGAACTGGTCGATATCCCGCTTTTTTTTGCAGGCTTTGATATCCCATAGTGTTGGGGTTTCGCGACAAAATCGGATCTCGCGCCGTAGGAACTCAATATCAAATTCTGGCGCATTCGGAATTTCGATATTGTCCAAGGCCGCCACTAACTCATGTGCCGACGCATCCAAAACACTGACGGTGTCAAGAATAGGCACATACTGGGCAAATACCAGCCAACGGAGCATGAACCACCCGCCAATAACCTCAGGCGAGGTCCACATTGGAACGGCAAGTGGCTTTGCGAAGGCGAACAATTCATCCTGACGTCCAGTCCAGGCGAGAAGCTCTACCACCTTGCGCGCATTATCAGGGTCACCATCAGGAAATTGGTGAAAATAGTTGAAAAGCGGGGTAATGGCTTCGAATTGACCGTCTATTATTCGTTGGATTATGAGATCGTAATCGTAGTACGAAAAAGAACGAACGTACATCTCTGGGTGCTCTTTCCGGATACGCTCCAACAATTTAGCGAATCTGCTCCAGTCCTTTCTCCGCCCCATTTCTGCGCCTAGTTCGAAAAGAACCTCATGCTCTAGCCCCAAATACACGAACAGTTCAGGATGCTCTTCCATGAAACCGACGATGTGTCCGATCATGGCATCTGGATCCATATTGCGAAAAAGCGGCTTATTCGTCTTCCACCAAGCATCCACCAACGCTTGCTGGGGGGCCGGCAAATCGGGCAATTCCGGGTCACACTTTGGGTAGTGGAGCAAAACGGGAGTTACCTCGCAATCTCCCACGGGTTCCGTTTCGTCGTATTCACGCACGGGTTCCGGGATATCAGGCTCTTCGACGAGGTCTTCAAACTCCTGCTCTTCCTCAGCGGCAAACTGATCATGTGCCGACACAGCGCCAGACGATGACTCCGATACCCCTTCATAAAGACCGCTCGCCAAACAGCACTTTTTATATTTCTTTCCACTCCCGCATGGACACGGATCATTTCGCCCTAGCTTACTCATTTGAAGTTCTCAATCTTTCTGGACTTCAGTAGTCCGTAAACGGGAGGTAGTCCCTTACACCGCAGTCGCGCAGGAAATATTAAATGAGGCGCCAACGGAATAACAGTCAAAAGCCTAAGCCAGTTTTATGCGGTTGTTCGGCATATTCCACGTCCTGGTGCCGCGTCCGCCATCCGTCCAGCGACTCAGTTCTTGCTTTTAAACGCCTTAAGGCTGGTACACTCAACAAGTCGATCCAAGGTTCGAAGTGTGAAGACTTTTCCATTGGTGGCCAATAACATTTTCTTCATATCTTCCCTACGGACACCATATCCCCTCCCGCCGATACAGGCAATAACCTCAAAGCCAGGCCTACCCTTCTTGGCCTCATCATGGCTTAACTGAGCCAAATGTTGAATCCGTAACACCTTGTCTCGCGCCGTGCCATCATCTTCCGTAATTTTGGCCTCGATGATCACCTGAGGATTAAATTCGCTAGGGATAATGAAATCCGGCGCCTGGTCAAATCCTTCCAGTTTTTCAGCTCGCTTCGTTTTTCTAAAACTAATTCCCGCCCGTGTCAAAACCTCTTCAATGGCATTTTCAAGGCTATCACCTATAAGTTCGCTTACGGAATCACGGTGACCGGCAAAAGGACGTCCCAAAAACCGTTCGTATAGAAGCATCGCATAAGGTACGCCTATCTGCGCCAAAGTCCCCATGCCAGAAACCCCTGAACGCGTATCTGCCTTATCAAGTCGATGGACGGTCGACAGGAATATCCGGTACACCGTCTTTCAGAAGAGTGCAGGCTGTCTCGGCTAATTTCCGAATGCGATTTTCACTGTCTTTACTCGCACGAAGCGGCTTCACGGGATGGGATCGGATGTTTCTGTCTAAAGCCCGAATGAACCCCTGTGAGATATCCGTCTTTGTCGCCTGCGTGGCCAGATAGGCCCATTCGGGAGGAGTTAGCCCTAACATCGCCCTCAAAACCACAAACGAAATAGGGCACTTCGCAACAATGTCATAAATCGTTTCCGCGTTCATCGCAACAAATCCACATGTTCCCTGCTTCAAAACCTCATAGCCAGCCTCAAACACTGGAAACGTTACGAACCCCTGCCCCCTCGGCATGATAAGGAATTCCGAAGTAAGACAGGAGACAACCGCATCAATATATTTCTCTGGTTTTCGCTTGATCTCACCGGGCGTTACTTCAAAAGAGAATTTCATCTGCTTCGTCTCCGTATTTTGCATGTTTTTCCATTGCTAAACAGCCACTTTGGCGAACCGTCAGCCTGTTTTTTGGTCCCAAGGCTGATAGTACATTTCCCAAAATACAACAATTCCTCAACCACAAGTTTCCCCGATCCAGTTTAACCTGCGTCGGTAGTGTGACATCCCAATCACGCCTCAAGCTCCAAATTGCAAGACGAATAAGGTGCCCATAGGCAGTACATTTGGCGTCACCTTCAGTAGGTTTTACGCCCCCACCCTCAAGCTGGTTAATATCCACCGCAATAAGTTCAACAAGGCTTTGAAAATCATCGGGGATCCACTTACTGGGAACCACCCCGGTGCTTCTACACACAAAAACAGTATCTACGATAGACGACTTGGTTCCTGCGATATGAATAGAGGCCCCCATCTCGGCAGGACATGGCAATGAGGCTGAACAAATCAATTTCGAATCCAGAACGGCCACAGCGACGGGAAAATAGGCGTTAATGTCGTTATGATGGAAAGTGAATGCAAGTGGCCCCCCCTTTTTAAGGGCGTAAGCCATGCCAGTAAACACACGCAACAGGCCCTCCGTAAAGTGAACAATACCTCGTCCCGCCGTCACATTTCCAGTGAGTTCCTCACCCCGCATGGTGCTAGCAGAACCAAACTCCAGACACCGTGACATCAGCTTGCGGAGCCAAACGTAACAAAAATCCATTAGTTCAGAGTATTGAATGTTTCCAAAGTATGGTGGATCTGTAAAAACTGCATCCAGTGATTCCTGCTCAAGCTTCTGGGTCGCGGAGTCTCGACATTCGACCATCACAAATCGTGAATCCAGAAGATGGTGGCTGTTTCGCGACTCGCCAATCCATTCCCCCACCATGGGCACGACAACTTTGCCTGTGGCCTTGTGGCGTATCTCAAAAGGTTTTTCGCAATACAGTTTGGCTTTAGCATATTTCTCAATGATGTTGTGCCATCCGCCACTACCCACCGGCAACCCACTGAAAGGATTCTTGACCCCAAGCAAGTTTGATTCTACATGAATAAGTCCCACCGGGAATCCATGGACAGAAAAAATATCCAGCGATTTCAACGCCATGGCGTCATACCGACACAACATATTCTGATATCGCAGAAGATCGGAGAGATTCGTCGCCAACGCCTTTTGGATCCGCTCATTCTTAACGGCTTGTATCAACCGACAACTATGCTCCAATCCTAGCAACTGCCGATCATTGAACATTTCCCGGTATTGGCGGTACCCCCATCGGTGTAACCGGGCGGTTTCATCGCCATCAGGAATGAGATTATCAGGGATAAATTTGACACGCAACTTTGCGAGCGAGGATTTTGCATTTGCTACGTTCTTCAGATCATCGGTATCCGGCTTTTAAAAAAAACGCCCCTCATGTGGAATCTTGCACTCGTGATTCACATACTCAATGGCAAAAAGCCGCTGAGCAAAGGGTTCAGTCGGCTTGCCTGGAATCCGATGCAATTTTCCGCATCCGGGGCACTTACAGGAACCACGTACAACAGCCCCTATTTCCTGTAAAGTTTTGGTGCATGATTGGCAACGCCCAGGGACCTTTCGGTCAGCGACTTCATTCAACTCCCCGCACCCGGAGCAAACAAGCACGTTCCGCAGGTGACGAACATTCTCTGCTAGCAGATAACTCGAAAAAAGGTCTATTGAGCGCTTGCATTCGTCACACACCAATACTTTGACCCATAGAAAATATTTGACATGAGCATCGGTCTTGCCATCGACGACACACCGGGTTTTGTAATAATCGCCCACTTCATTTTCCAAAGCCTGTCTTAATTTCGAGGCAGCCACGCGATATTCATCAAGATCAAGATGTTCAATCTGCTCACGCACTATCCACCACGCCATGGGATTGATATCAAACCCAATGGAATCACACCCTACTCGATTGGCCTCAATAAGCGGGGTTCCCCCCCCCCATAAAAGGATCAGCAATCCGCTTCCCCTTCAAATCCTGAGATCGGTAAAATTCATCCACCAAATCCCCTTCGGCAAACTCAGAAAGCAGTAAACTTCTAAACAAAGTCCCTGGCCGGCGGGCAAACCACTTATGCACTGCAATCAGCGGGCGATAATTCTGTTGAATTTGCTTCTCTCGTAAGGCAAGGCCGGAGACAAAGGGTATATTAAATTTTTTTCAATCATTATTGTTCACTCTTCGACTCTGTATAACTCGAGCTCGTTCGAATAAGGGTTAAGTAGAGCAAACCGTCCCGGTGAGTCGGAGCAGAGGCCATTTATCTGCAGTGCCAAACAAGACCTCAGCAATTTTCGACTCAAGCCTTTTCAAAGTCCATTTTCTTTCTCCTTTACCGCCTTCTGCAGTCTCCGTTTCCAAGCATCGACAAGCTTTCTGGCGGCGCCCTTCGCCATTTCTTCAGGAGAGTGATCGACCCCTTTACCCTTGCGAGTTTGAGAGTATGAGGCGGACGCCACCAATTCTCCAGCCTCCGTTGCCAAGGCCGTGACGCCGGTTACATATTTTCCGTATGACGCACGACCCGATTGTCCGGCGCCAAATCCGAAGGCGTTTCCAATCGCTGCGGCATCGCTTGATGATGCACCTTCAAAATTGATAGTGATCACGCCGTTGATAACAATTTTCGCCTGCTCCTTCTCAACAACCCGGATCCCCCGTTCGCTCAATTCGGCAATAAAAACTGACCGCACGGCCTCGGCAATGTAGGGATCTTCGCACTTGAAAAGGCTGATGGCCATGGAGTGCTCAACCAATCCCTGCTGAATTTTTGCCTCAAACTGACAATGCTGGGCTCTCATACTGGCGCATCCGCAGAGCATCACCATGGTCAATAGAACGGGAATTATTTTCATGCCGTCTTCTTTCCTTTAAACTGATAAGAAATCGCTTTTCTAGCGGTTCACTATACACACCCGTTCAGACCAGCCTGAAATAACGTTTTCATGGTGAAGATGGTGCCACAGGGTGAGCGACGAGAGCAAGGATGAAGGGAAACGTTCTCTGAAGGTCTTCAAGATAGTCGACGAGTAACGGCAGGAGCCGCCCGGAGTTTGACGGCTACTTGCGGGAATTCGCAAGTGCTTGGCCGCTGATCGGCCGCCACAACTCGTCGCCATGTTCAAATCACACGGGAGGCGGATCTGGGTTTGTTCGATATTGGATCCTATATCGTCAGACTTGACTCTTTTGAAAGAGCGTCGGTTATTGAGATCCAAAGGACACTAGACATCATTCAGGGATGCATTTCACTGGGAGGGGCGCTATGCGGCAACACCGCTGAACATCACATAATGTTTGCCGTGTTGCGCAAACAATGGGCAGGTGCCTGTATGGGATCTTGCGATAGCCTCAACTGATTGACTGCCCCCATCGGCTCCTTATTTCTCACCCGCACCGGCGGAGACCGCCGGCTCCAAATAATAATAAAGGGGGGTAACACGCAGCGCGTGGTTGTTGTAGCAAATTTTACCCTGGAGCCGGCGGTCTCCGCCGGTAGCCTTCCGAG
>JBBQNS010000134.1:0-8044 GCA_038330175.1 Kiritimatiellia bacterium | reverse complement strand
CCCAGGATCCTTCAGCTAATGAATCGCGCGATTGAGCCTGGTAAGTGCGGCCCGCTTGCGTCGGCCACGAGATGGCGAGCCCCTGCGGATTCATCGCAACGGCGCTGATGCTAAACGCGGCGGGTGCCGTGTAACCGGCGTTCGGTGCAAACGCCTTGATGCCGTTCGCCGAATCCAGCACGTAAATCCGGCCATCCTTCCCGAAAGCAACCGCGCCCACCCCACCCGCAGTGGGATTCGGGTAGTTCAACGGGAACACTTCCTGGTCTAGCAACTCGGGGTCGCGCCCGGCATCACTTAACCTGTAATACCGGAAATTGTCCGGCGTCTCGATGGAGAGCGCGCCGAGCTTCGTGCCGTCGGCACTCAGGTCCGTCGCACCGACGCAGCCCGGGATAACGCTGAGGCTGTATTCCTGTTTTACCCAGCCCAACCCGGTGCTGGCATCAAACTCAATCAGCCGCAGCGGCGAGCCACTCTGCTTCGCGAAAAACGTGTTCGTTCCGGGTCCGAAAGACACCCCCATGGTCGCAAAAGCCGTGGGTGCGTTCGTAATCCAGATGACGGTGGGCGTGAAGGTCGTGCCGTCGGTCGTCCGAAGCAGGGCCACCACGTTCGTTTGCCAACTGAGGAACGTCCCAAGGTCGCCGGTGGGAGCGATCAGCACTTCCGTCTTGGTCCCTGCCCCGCGCACTGCCAGTGAATCTCCCCACCGCAAGGCGGGGTAATTTGGCGCCCCCGGATCACCCGTGTAAGCGATCGAAGGAGCTACGCCTGCACCGTCCGAGCCATACCGATATAAGAAATATGCGCCGTTGGCGTTGGTGGCGCTCGTTGTGAGGTTGCCCACGAAAATAGCGCCGTCATCCGCTGCCCCGACAAGGTTCACACTGCGTGTCCCCATGTTCATCGTGAACACCCCGTCAGTCGGCTGCAGGAAGTTGCCTTCAAAATTACCGTTCTCCGGATTCAACACCACGAGCCCAAAATCACTCAGGCTCGTGTAATGAGCCACCACCAGCGATCCCGAGGCGGGATATGCCGCGGATACTGGCACATACGTCATGCCGCGTTCCGCGTTGTTATTTGTCAGGTAGAAATAGATGGGATCAAGCGTCCAAATATTCGTAAGGACCTCCGTGACATAAAGGGTCGTAACACTCAAGGCGATAGGAGCGCTGGTGACGGAACCTGATGTGTTCGTAACCACGAGGGTGTACAAGCCGTCATGCTCCGGCGCCAGATTCGTCAGGCTATAGCTGAGTGAAAACACGTTGGCATTGGAAGTGATGGTTCCGCCCCGAAGAGTTTTCCCGTTCAACTGCCACATGGCCGTCAACGGACCTGTGCCCAAAACGGTGGCGCTGAAGTTAACATTGCT
Source organism: Kiritimatiellia bacterium (assembly GCA_038330175.1). Classification (GTDB taxonomy): domain Bacteria; phylum Verrucomicrobiota; class Kiritimatiellia; order CAIKKV01; family CAITUY01; genus JAABPW01. Next base: position 6,663 of record JBBQNS010000134.1, on the reverse strand, counting down.
CCCAGGGTATTGGTAGCCCTGCAGATCGGAAGTAAAACTCAGCACCGTGGGCGTAGCCGGCGAGTTCCCGCCGCCTTCCAGCCGGATGGCCTCAATATCCACAACGGACAGCACATTATTGTAAACCCGCACGTCATCCAACCAGGCGGGCGGAGTACGATCGGCGCTGGAAGCGGGCGTGCTGCCGACTCGAAAGAGGTTAGGCGTATTGCCAATCACGCCCCGGTTAAGACTGACGGGGGCAAAAACGAGGGGCGGTGAAGTTTGCGAGCCCAGAAACCATTGAACGTTCTGGTTGGTTTTGAAACTGTCATAGGTGGCCGCGCAAAAGATCCACGTGTTCAGACTGGTGATGGCTGGGGAAGCCCCGGCCGCACTGGTTTGATTTACGCCCAGCGCCAGGGTTGTGCTCGTGGCCGTCGGCGTGCCGAACCGGACACCGAACCCGGCTGTGCCTGAAAGTTTTTCCATTATCCGTTCGGACACCAGGGGAATTGATCTCAGATTCATCCACCACGTCAGGGTAATCCCGTTGGTCAAGTCATTTAGCTTGGCCGGGTTGCTCGCATTCACAACGTAGTTGTTGTTCGCGCTGTTCCCGCCGATGAGATCCAGGGAATAGCCAGTGCCTAAAACAGTCTGGTTGGTGCGCCCGGCCTGGTTCACAAAAATACCATTAGCGGCCGGTGCCGCGCCTGAATCCAGCGCATCACCGCTTTCTTCATCGAAGTTATAGCGCAGCACCAGTTCCGCATTCAAAGCACCAACGCCGCAACCAAATACCACGGCAGCCAAAAGCGCCCGGCTAAGCGAACGACAGTTTAGGAGGTTCTGAGGTTTGTGCATTTTCATAGAGCTTTCAAGGATTCATGTCGAATAGGTGTAAAGTGTCGCCCCCAACCTGCTGCTTCCGCACGGTAAAGTCAAATTCCAAGATGATAGCAGTTCCCCTAATTCCTGTCATCCTGTCGCGTTCCCCTGCTCCACCGGAGCACCCGGTGCCGCCAATAATTGCATTGCGCTTCCTTCCTAACTTGACCATAACTTTGCGGATGCTGGCTAAGGTCTGTTCGGCCGCCGTTAATGGTATCGAAGCCTACCCCGTAGAGGTGGAGGTCAATGCCGGGTTTGGTGACACCCTGATCATCATCGTCGGTTTGCCGGATGCCGCTGTCAAAGAATCCCGCGACCGCGTGACCACGGCCATTCTCAACTCGGGATACACCTTCAATTTCGGGCGTACCACCATCAACCTGGCGCCGGCTGACGTGAAGAAGGAAGGCCCCAGCTTCGATCTGCCCATCGCCATCGGCATGCTGGCCGCCAGCGATCAACTCGAAACCGACCAATTTGAGCAATTCGCCATGGTAGGTGAACTGGCCCTGACCGGCGCAGTGCGGCCCGTCAAAGGCGTTCTGACCATCGCGTTACGCGCGCGGGCCGATGGCAAAGTGGGGCTCCTCGTCCCGGCCGATAACGCCCCCGAAGCCGCCGTGGTCAGCGGCCTGCAGGTGATCCCGATCAAGAACCTGCGGGAAGCCGCGAGTTTCCTGGAAGGGGAAGTCAAAATCTCCCCAACGAAGGTGGACATACGCGACATCTTCGACCATCCCCACGAGGACGACCTGGATTTCGCGGAGGTAAAAGGCCAGGAATCGGTCAAGCGCGCCCTGGAGATTGCCGCCGCCGGCGGGCACAACGTCCTCCTTATCGGGCCTCCGGGCACCGGCAAATCCATGCTGGCGAAACGGCTCCCGGGCATCCTGCCGCCGCTGACCCTCGACGAGGCGCTGGAGACGACGAAAATCCACAGCATCGTGGGGCTGATGGCCCCGGGCCAGGCCTTGATCACCCAGCGGCCTTTCCGCAGTCCACACCACACCGCCAGCGACGCCGGGTTGCTGGGAGGCAACGTCAACCCGACGCCCGGTGAGATTTCCCTCGCGCACCATGGCGTGCTGTTCCTGGACGAATTGCCGGAGTTCAAGCGCAGCGTGCTGGAAACCATGCGCCAACCGCTGGAGGAAGGCCGGGTGACCATCTCCCGCGCGGCCGGCACGATGACGTTTCCTTCGCAATTCATGCTGGTGGCCGCGATGAACCCGACGCCCGATGGCAAAATGCCAGCCGAAAGCCGCTCCAGCCCGCGGGAGATACAAAACTACCTCGGCCGCATTTCCGGCCCCCTGCTCGACCGCATTGACATCCACGTGGAAGTGCCCCAGGTGAAGTTCCGGGAGATTTCCAGCGAACAACCCAGCGAGGCTTCAGCCACAATTCGCGAGCGGGTAAAGGCCGCCCGCCGAATACAGCAGGAACGCTTTCACGACCGTCCCAAAATCACCTGCAACGCACGTATGGGACCGCGCGAACTCAAGCAGCACTGCGCGCTGGACGAAACCGCCATGGACATGCTCAAGTTCGCCATGGCCGACCTGAACCTGAGCGCGCGGGCGTATGATCGCGTGCTGAAAGTGGCTCGAACGATTGCCGACCTGGCCGGCGCAGAGCGCATCCTGCCCGATCACCTGGGCGAAGCCGTCCAAATGCGGTCGCTCGACCGGCAATTGTGGACGTGACGCAGCCCGCTCACCAATGAAAATCATCTCCTATGAAGAGTCCCGGCGAATCCTGCTCAACCTGCGCCGTAAGGAAACGCTCGAAAAATGCGCTGAACAATTGCGTGGTGCCGACCCGGAAGAACGATCGAGAATCCTCGCCCAAATTGAATGCGAGGTGGAGGACTGGGTAGGCCAACAGATAATTACGGGGGCTGATCCAAAAGTTGGGCGCATTATGAGCTTTTGTGCGTCCTGGATACGAGGGTCTTACGAAATCGGAGAATTATGTAAGCCACCAAAATCCCGACGAGTGCAATGATGACGGCTTTCAGCAAATCGGCGGGGTAGTAGATGGCATCCAACTCAGTCACATCGCGTGCTTTTCTAAAGGGGTTCAGAAGTTTCGCTGCGGGAGCACAAGAGATCACGGTGACTAGCACTGCCAAGAACTTGAATAGGATAGAAATAAGCAGGCGTTTCATTGCGTTCCGCGGAGATAGTAGGCCAGTCTTCCATCAGCTTGAAAGACGAATGTGAACTTCCAAGAGGCCGCATTTAATGGATCGCCGCCTACATTTACTTGAGCCCCGCCGTTCATCGAGCCTGAAAAGGCTGAAGGTGTAACACGGATTTGTTCCGGCCTAAAATCAACTTTGGCATCCGCTTTAAGTAGAGGGACCATATCGGCAATATTCACCGGTGTTGAAATGTCGGGTTGCGCACCAGTCGGCAATTCCATCATCTGCTTGCTACCTGGTGCGTTCAGGTACATGACCGTTGTCTTGTCCGTAGAGTCGCTGATTGATACGGTGACTCCGTCCAGCACAAAGGTGTAGATTTGAAGGTTCCCCCGTCCGACTTGCCCGGCGAACTTATCATATTTCAGGTCATCGGGGCTGAACGGCAAGTGCTTGCTGTAAATAGCGCACCATTCTCTGAAAGCGGGGAGGAGGCTCTCATCAAATCTTTTTTTAAACGATTCGAGTTCTTCAGCTGTGAAGCTTGCAAGGCGCTCTTTTCTTGAGACTCGTACGACTGGCTTCTCCCCTGGCACTTGATTGGTTCGGACAATCAATGGCTGGGGTCTGTCGGGCTGATTGCCGGCTCTGTGCAACAGAACCGCAATCAGCACTAAGACCCCCAGTATGGCAATAATAATTCCAATCCGCTTCAGGTTCATTTGCTACGGTTTAACCTGATGGTAATCATTCTGCTTTAGCTCATTGTCGTAGACCCCGGCAAAAGGTAGGAACGGACACCCGATGATCACAGGTCCTGCTTTTAAGAGTTCCGGAAATAGTTGACTTGTCACATTGAACGCAAACTGGAATGAGTAGTTTGGTTCCGCCCCTCCGGGATATGGGTTGGCACCCATTACCCAGATTTTATCCAATTCTGCTGCAACTTCGGAGACGTCAGTTGCCGGACTTCCGTATGGATAGAAGTAAAGGACTTCGTTGAAATATAGTCCTACATTTTTTTCTGATAAAGTATTCAACTGATGAGGATTAATGCCGAATGCATAGTGCCAGTTTCCGTATGTTCCACCTCCGAGTCCTTGTCCGCCACCCATCCGAGCAGAATAACAAGACCACATTGTGACCTTTCGCATTCTCCATTTCTTGTCACCATTTGGTCCTGAGGAACCGGCTTGAGCCCAGCCTAAAACTTCATTTGCCTCAATTGTCGTATTTACGTAGTTCAGAAAGCTCCAAGCAAACTCTCCTCCACCAATTATGTGTCCGTTTCCATGTCCTGGACCATAGTTGAAGTCAGAATAGGCGCGGTTTGTCACTCGTTCTTGGACATAGGCTCTCCACGTCGACTCCGTGTAAGGATTAAGTCGAAAGCCTTGAGTGCTTGGGATATTCCTGCCGGAACCGATTTGCCAAGGGTAGTATTGGGTTTGGGAGGCAAAATCGTTAAAGTAAAGCCCCTTATACATGGAATGAATAGCATCTGACCATCGATCCATCTCAGTGTTAATCCAAGTTCCATTACCCTGATAGCTCGAAGGCTTTACGTGTTCATGTTGTAGTATTGCCCACTTAGCCGTCCGCACTCCTGCCCTTTCAATCTTGTTTGTTTTCCCGAGAGTCGTAACGCCCGAACCGTTTGGGTCCGTGATGGGAGCAGAGCTAGAACTGAAGGAGATTACATAATCATCGTTCGTATATGTTGATCCATCTGATTCCGTGAAGTTCCAGCTGATACTGACATACTGGTAATTTTGATTAAACCCTGTGACGGATTTCAACACTCTTCCGCTGCTCGGTTCAGTGATCGTGGCCAGCAAGTAGTGAGGAGGAGTGACTTCAAAATACATGTAGTTGGTCCCAATCGATGGGTCGGCAAAATCACTTGGCCAGTATAAAGAAGTAGCATTTGCAAATTCCAACGCCAATTCTGAGCTGCCATCATAGTCCAGTTTTGTATCCATTGGAGGGGCATCTAGGTCCTCGATCAGCACCGCGTTTTGGTTATATGCGCGAACGACTACTGTTCGATAGCCGTTACGGCAATATCTTGTATCAAGTGAGATAGTATTGCTGCCGGTCACGCTGTATCGTGCAGGTATTCCGTCAACTGTCACATCCAGGTAATTATTGGTAACACCGCTTAAGTCGGAGATATCAACTGAGAGTGACACAGAGTTGCTGACTGCGCTGTACGCCTCAATACCTGAAAGAGTAACCTGGGGTCCGCTGTATGGTACGGCGCGGAAGAAAGCGCTGCAATCCTTAGCAATATTTGTGACCATTAAGAACATAGGGCTAGTAACCTTAGATCGATTGACCGTGCCCTGGATGAGCCATCCGTCTGAAGCGGCAAAAGACCCGACGAGGTCGATGGCTTTGAGTATTGGCTTATCTATCGTATCAGAAACCACCAGGGCGAAATCTCGTGAAGTTTCAGCGCTAAAATCGAAACTGTTCGCTTTAATTATGACAGCATCCGTCCCGTAGGGGATAATCTGCAAATCAGGTCCGGTATTGGTGGTCTGAGGGATAGTGTTGCATAGGTTATATAGCGAAACGTTGCCATCTAGCACGACCTGGTTTGTATCGATATGCAAGAAAGCTTGGTGCATGAATTTCCCGTAGTTCCGCCTTGTATCAGCAACCTGGGGAACAGGGTCGACATCCGGGTCATCACCCGGAAGTGGTATGGATGATGCAGTCATCTCCAGAGTCTCTAGACTCAGAACATACTCTTCCACGTCCAGCACAAGGTATTTACCGTTTCCCATTAGGCTTACGTTCGCTTCAGGACATGGATTATACGGATATGGCGGACATGCGACGCCGTTTTGGTCATAGTCCGACAGCAAATAGAATGTCCCGACTACCGGCACCATTTCTGGGGATAGTGTTTGCAGTCGAGGAGAAGCGTCCGATTCGCTGGCTTGTGCAATCAGGCCATTGATCAACAGGGCGAAACAGAGTGCGTATGTTCTGATTTTTTGACTGTGCATAAGGTTTGGCTTTCTGATTTCTGAAAGGTCACTGTTTGGTCGGAATTTTGGGTTGTGCTTATCATCCAAGTGTGTACCCCCCCCTCGGCTCCGTCAACACCAAATGATAATCATTTGCAGGCACATACAAGAATGTGATGTTTATTTCATGGGATTCACAAGCTTAAAGTTATACTATTCCCAGCCTCTCACCTAGCAGGGTAAAAAAGGGCAACGACTATGTTTCGTTGCCCGTGAGAGGAAGTTATGGTTTTGACGCCAACATTTGAAATGGATCGAAGCCCAGATATTCCACTATGCGTGGGTGATAGGGAGCGGTCGGGAATATCTTATCACATTCCCATTTGCTCAAGGTTACCATGCTAACCCCGAGCCGTTGTGCGACTTGTGACTGGAGTAATTTTAACTGAAGCCTGCGTTTGCGGAGGTGCCCGCCTGCGCTTACAGGATTCTTGGGAACATCGATTCCTCTATTCCGTGCCGGCAGGTAATCGGTCTTTTTCAGTGCAAACGTCCTTTCACAAATTGGCAACATCGCGCACGCCCGATGGCAAAATGCCAGCCGAAAGCCGCTCCAGCCCGCGGGAGATACAAAACTACCTCGGCCGCATTTCCGGCCCCCTGCTC
>JBBQNS010000133.1:0-8160 GCA_038330175.1 Kiritimatiellia bacterium | reverse complement strand
ATAATCATTGGCCCCAATCGTGGCCTCCAAGCCGCCGCCCAACGTTCCCGCCTTCACCGTCAGGCCCACACCCCCGGCGGATCCTTCCGATTTCGGCATCGGCTGACGCGCCACCGGCTCCTGCTTCGGCTGACTTTTGACCACAACCGGCACAGGCTGAGGGCTTGCCACAACTGCCGCAGGCCGGAGCTTTGCCGCAACCGGTGTAGACTGACTCTTTACCGTAGTCGGCCTGACTTGGCTTCTTGCGACACTCTGCCTATTGGTCTGGCTCCTCACCATAAGAGGCGCGGCCGCCATCAAATCCATCGCCAGGCCCATCACCAACACACTGCTAACGAGTAATTTATTCATCAAACTCCTTTTAATAATTTCAATCCCCGGAGAATATCAGGCTCATCCGAAAGCGCAAGGAGATCAAAGTGGTAGCGGGACACTCACGCGGGGGGCATACGACAACTTGTAGGAGCAGCGCTTGCGCGCGATGTTCACCAGGGGCATGAAATCGCGACACAATGTCGCTTCCTACAGGTTTCCCCACCCTAAGGGACGCCTTGCTCGGCGGGAGTTCAAATAGGTTAGTGACTGCGACCCCCTCCGTGGCTTCGTGCGAGATCCGTCCCTCTTTCCCAACTTTCTACAGTCTGAATGCCGCCCACCGCCTCAAATCATCGCCTGAACAATCTGTATTCACGCGGCTCAGCAAGCTTCGCCCTCCAGAAGACATTATCTATAAGATGTAGATGATTCTGCTGGAGGGCGAAGCTTGCTGAGCCGCGTGGGCAGGGCAAATCATGCCAGTCCGTTCTGACGAACTCGGTTTAGGCGAGGATTTGGGGCCAACTTTCGGCCTTCGCCTCAATAATCATCAATGCTTAACAGTATAAGCATGAGCCAAACCGTTTCTATAAAGGATGTCGCCAGCACTGCCGCCGCACCCACCGCTGCCATCTCCCGCACCCTGAACGGGCGGGGCAGCAGCACCTTGACAGGCCGTCATGCCAGTTGTAGGTTTCTAAAAGACCGTGGTTGGTATTGTGGCTTGGGAGTGTTTCCATAAACCAACCAGCAGCCGGACGCGACGGCGAGAACGTCGCCCATCAACGACGGCGTTGGATACTGGAGAAGAGATGACATCTGACGAAATGCAAGGGCACAACGATGCAATCCTGAGCAAGCTGGACTTCGCAACCCTGCTTGCCGATTACCAGCGGGGGGAGCGCACCACTGGGCGAGGCAACATCTTCATCAACCTCCTTTGACTTCTGCTCTACCTCAGGAGGACGAAGAAGTGGGAATGGTCTCATGCATGGATCATCAAAGAGCTTGGCGGTCCGGATCGCATGGATAAGGCCGATGGGCAGACGGAGATGCATTACCGATTGAAGTACTCCGAGTGCCTGTGCGAGCGAGAGCACTGGGCTGAACTGATTCTAAAAGATGGCCATCTCACCGGCATTGCCACATATTGATGAGGCATCCAACATGCCTCGCACGTTACGTTGCGCTCCGCGCCGAAACTGAACGGTGGCGCTCGAGCATGAAATAAGAATTAATTTGCTTAACATATGAAACTGCAGACAGATCCAAAGATGGTGGCAAAGATCGCCAAGGAGTGCGAAGACGCGAACTGGCGCTTCCGCTCATTTCTCAAAGGCATCAATCTTGAAGTCAAGGAACTCGACGCCATAGTACACGCGCACCTTGAAGACGCAGCAAATCAGATCGACTGTTGCGCGTGCGGAAACTGTTGCCGCGAGATCCTTCCCACACTAACCGACGATGACATCAATAGGCTTGCTGCTGGTCTTTGCATCTCCCCTGAAGAGATTGTGACACAATACCTCACCCGCGATGATGAGGGTGATCTAACCTTCAATCAAATGCCCTGCCCTTTCCTCTTGGAGAACCGATGCCGGGTATATGAACACCGACCGGAGACATGCCGTTCATACCCCCACTTGCAAAAAAATGAATTCGCTTTCCGCGTGGCTCAGGCAGTCAACAACTGCTCGATCTGTCCGATCGTCTTCAACGTATTTGCGCGACTGAAAACGCAGCTATGGCATTAGTGAAAAGACGTATAGAGCAAGGCAGGCTATACGTCATGAATACAAAGCTTACATTGCGGATGGATTCAGAGCTGATTCACACGGCCAAGAAAAGAGATTCATAGTTGAACAGGATTTTTAGGATGAACGAGTGAATCTCGGACTTTCCGAATTATCCTGAAAATTATGAATATCCATGTTAAATTTCTGGACTGGGATTATTAAGAGATAATAAAATAAAATGCGAATCAGCGGGCGCACTGTACGCTTCGCCCTGTCGGGCCCCTCGTCAGTGAACCGCCACGTTCGGCATGGAGAACATCTGATGTCTACCCTCAGAACTTTACATGTCATGCCGCTGCTTCCGGGCAGCGAGCGTGAGCTGGCCGAAGATGCGCAAATGCTGCTTAATACCGGCGTCTGTACCGATATAGCGGCCATCATGACGCTGGTACCCGAAGGGGATCCTCCGGAGGACAAGGCCCGAATTCTAGGAGATCGGTTCACCGCCTTTCGCAAAGTTTTCAAAGGGGATGCTGCGCATCTTGGTATCCTCGCACAAGCGACCATCGGGCATGGATGGGCTCCAGATGAGCCGTCGAAGTACCAGAAGATCATCCACCCCAACGGCACACCCGCCTACCAGATGTGTCCGCTCGACTTGGAATTCCAGGACTACCTCCGCAGTATGTTCCAGCATCTCGCCCTGCTCAGACCTGCTTTCTTCATGGTTGATGACGACTTCCGGCTGCTAACGGGACGCAACGGCTGCTTTTGCCCGCTGCATCTGGCCCAGATCGGCAGCCGTCTGGGGCGGGTGTTCACTCGCGCGGATCTCCTTGATCTCCTTCGAAGGGATTCAACGGCCGCGCATGCGTACGATACACTGCTACTGGATTCGCTCATGGGGTTGGCAGGCATCATCCGCGACGCGATCGACGCGGTGGATCCCTCCATCCCGGGCAGCTTCTGTGCGTGCTACGGCGACATCCGGCATGCCGGTCCTCTGGCGCGTCGCCTGGCGGGCGCGAATAGTCCGCAGATTGTCCGGATCAACAATGCCCGCTATCTGACCTCTGAAATGCGCACGTTTCCCACACGAATGTACCATGGCGCGGCACAGATTGCGGGACTTGACTCCGGGATCACTATCCTGGCGGAAACGGACCCCTGCCCGCATAACCGCTACAGCACCGGGGCGCACCTGATGCACGCGCACTACACTGGCTCGATACTGGAGGGATGCCATGGCGCCAAGCACTGGCTCACCCGCATGGATTTTTTCCAACCTGCCAGCGGCGCCGCCTACCGCGCCATTCTCAGGCAGTATCACGGTTTTTACGAGACGCTCTTCGAGGCCGTGCAGAAAAGCGCACCGTCCGACTACGTCGCCGCCGCACTGCCATCCGCGCCGGTATTCAATCCCGCACCGGATCACGGCGACAGCGGCGGTTCAAGCAAGACCTGGAGTGCGGTCATGGGTGTGCTCGGGTTGCCTTGCAATTACGCCCGCATGCCCAACCTGCCCGCGATGATGACCGGCGAAGATGTTGAACTGTTTACAGACGAAGACCTGCAGACGCTGCTGAAGAACGGGTTGCTGCTGGATGGGTCTGCCGCCGAAGTGCTTGGTAGGCGCGGCTTGGCGGATGCGATTGGCGTCCGGGCGGAGTCCTGGACGGGTCTGGCGGTTTCCGCTGAACGATGGGGAAAGGTTATACTACAAGGCGACCTGCGCTACACCCGCCTCGAACCGCTAAGCACACGCACACGCATCCACTCGACCCTGCTACACCGCAAATCCGGCGTGAGCCAGGCATTTACCGAACTCGGCCCCGCCGTCACGCTTTTCGAAAATACGGCGGGCGGGCGTGTGGCGATACTGGCGGCCAGTTGTGGGGCAGGGAATTCGCTGGTGGCTCCCGGTCGTAGTTTCTACGACGAGGACCGCAAACGCGAATTAGTGGATCTGCTGGCGTTCGTTTGTGGCAAACCGATCGCGTTCTACTACCCCGGAGATGCAGAGGTCTATCTCAAGCTTCGCCGCTTTGCCGATAAGCGCTACCTGCTGGCTTTCTGCAATTTAGGACATGATCCACTGGATGTCATTTCCCTGGCGTCTCCATACGCCATTATCCGATCCGAGATGCTTGCGACCGACGGAACGTGGCAGGACGTCGTCTGCTCCAACGGATGTATCCAGACACCGCTCCTGCCAGCAGAACCAAAGGTGTTTCGCATCACGACGGAACGGTTCGATTAATGTGCCCTAAGAAGGCTTGGGAGAAGAAACCTTGAAAATACTACTCACTGGGGCATCAGGACTTATTGGCTCAGCCTTAACGGCATCGCTTAGCGCGAATGGCCATGATGTAAAACGCTTATTGCGTAGCCGCCACGCGGGCGGAGAGGCCTGCTGGAATCCCGAAGAAGGCACTATCGACCTCTCGGACTGCAAAAAGATCGATGTGGTGATCCACTTAGCTGGCGACAGCATAGCCGAGGGCCGCTGGAGCAAGACCAAGAAGGCCCGCATCTTAAATAGTCGAGTTAAAGGCACTCAGTTGCTCGCTACCGCCTTGGCTAAATTGGAGGAACGGCCCCATACGTTGATTTCAGGATCAGCCATAGGATTTTATGGTGACAGGGGAGCCGATATTGTCGATGAAGGCAGTCTGCCGGGAAAAGGGTTTTTGGCAGCCGTGTGTCAACAGTGGGAAAACGCGACGAGTCCTGCTGCAGAAGCCGGTATTCGAGTAGCTAATGTTCGTCTAGGGATGGTGCTGAGTTCATCAGGTGGCGCCTTAAAGAAAATGCTTCTTCCTTTCACGTTGGGCTTGGGCGGAGTTGTTGGGGACGGAAGGCAATACATGAGTTGGGTGGGTATGGGTGACGTCGTGGAGATGGTCCAGCATATTATCAATACCCCTTCAATCAGGGGCCCCATTAACCTCGTTTCTCCAAACCCTGTAAGCAATCGCCAGTTTGTCAGGACGCTGGGTCAAGTCCTCCACCGGCCGAGTATTTTACCAATGCCCGCTTTTATAGCCCGCATCATGTTAGGCGAAATGGCGGATGAATTACTCTTGGCCAGCACTCGGGTAATGCCACGCATACTGATGAACACAGGGTATAAATTCATTAATCCCGATCTGCGGGAAGCACTGGAATCGGTTCTAAAAAAGAAATAAAAACAGACTTTGATGAATATGCCGGATATCCTGCTGGACTAATAATTATGGACGCTCGAGCATGACCTGTTTTGAGGAAAAAATTATTTATGTGCCCCTTGGAGCCCTTGCGAGAGCCATCGCGGCTAATGCGATAAAACGAGACGGCAAGGTATGAGAATAGGCAGCGTCAAATGTAAGTTCGAAAAGGAGCCCTTACTGGCGCCGTTTGGCTTCAAAGGTGGCTATCTCACTGAACTTTGGCAAAGCGCGGTTCTCTTTGAAGAACAGCAAGGGCAATTGGGTCTCGGACTCGGAACCCAAAGCGTCTTATGGTCGGACGGTCAGGTCTTTACCAGTTTCCCGGAAGCGGTAGGGAATGCCATGATGTTTCAGACTACCGTCTATGCTGCAGAAAAGGCCATGGGTGTTGACTGGGAAACCCCGATTGAACTTCTGGAAATATTGCTGCCAGACACCTATGCGTTTGCGAAGCGGATAACCCAAAGTCCGAACTTGCGGCTAACCTTCGCATTAAATGCCCTGGTGGCGGTCGACAACGCTGCCTGGATGCTCTATGGCAGGACGAAAGCGATCAAGAATTTCGACGAACTCATCCCCGCGCCATTCCGTCCGGCGCTTGCCTGCCATCAGGATCGTTTGGCGTGCATTCCGCTGATCACGTACAAGGTGCCTGTGTGCGACGTGGTACAAATCGTTAATGAGGGGCATTGTCTGCTCAAGATCAAGATCGGCGCCGACCCTGCCGGCGACGGTGATCCGGAGAAGATGCTACAGTGGGATATGGCGCGGCTGTCTGAGGTTCATCAGGCTATTAAACATAAGCGAACGCCTCACACGGACTGCGGCAACATTCTTTATTACCTCGATGCAAATGGGCGGTATGACAGTAAGGAGCGATTGCTGAAGCTTATTAACCTTGCGGCAATGATCGGCGCAGGCGAGCGAGTCATTCTCCTCGAGGAGCCTTTTCCGGAAGGCATGGAGGTCGATTTGTCAGGGATCCCTGTCCGGCTTGTGGCTGATGAAAGTGCGCACTCGGACAAAGAGGCCATTAAGCTGATGCAGATGGGTTATCGCGCCTTGGCTTTGAAGCCGATTGCCAAAACACTGAGCATGAGTCTCAAGATCGCCAAACTCGCTCATGAGCGGAACATTCCTTGTTTTTGTGCCGATTTGACTGTCAACCCGATCCTAGTGGAGTGGAATAAGAATGTGGCGGCAAGGTTGCCCGCATTTCCTGGATTGAAGGTCGGGGTCATTGAATCGAACGGTCATCAGAACTACAAGAATTGGGAGTCAATGAAGACCCGACACCCATTTGCCGGTGCTTCCTGGACTCATATCGAGGCCGGGCTATTCCTCCTTGATGAGGATTTTTATGCAAAATCTGGCGGAATATTCGAAGCCAGTGGGCATTATGCGAGTCTGGCCATAACGGACCACCGTTGAGGCGGCGCCCCCCCACTTTTTCAGAACAATAGAATTGCAAGACGTCACTTATGGCGGGGCGGGCCTACACTGAGCTAGCAGCCTGTCGGGCTTACAGAGTCTTCAGCCTCAACAGACACTTCCGGCGGAGACCGTCGGCTCCAATGAATGAAAGCGGGGGCTATCCTTAGTGAATTAAGCGATCGGCAGCACATGACGCTTGTTTACCGACGCAAATTTTACCCTGGAGCCGGCGGTCTCCGCCGGTAGTCCGCATATAGGCGCGAAGCCCGACAGGCTCCTAGGGATCCTTGTTTCACCCATTACTCAGCAAGGGGAGTGATCAGCTCTGGATAAACGACGGGATAGCGCTGATTGTTCAGCCAATACTCGCGCCCTTTGACCGTCAGGCGACGGCCCACCAGCGAAGGCATCTGGGCTTGATTGCCACGGAGATAACACAAGGTCACTTTCTGGTCATTGCGCAGCGTAACTAACCGATAATCCATACTGCGGAGAAAGGCCAAAGGAACCCGCTCAACTTTCCCTGATCGCTCCACAAGTGACCCCTGCCCCAAAACCGCAGCCAAGTCATTCCGGCTAAGCCCCGCAGGCAATTCCCGCGACTGCGGAGTCGCGGCCACCACCGCGTCATGGGTCAGTGTCGAACCCGATGCTTTAGAAATCTCAGCCGCTACCTGTGCCGACGCGGTTTCAAAAGGTTGAACTACAGAACGGCTGATCCACAAGATAAGATCGGACGGAGCCGCGACTTTCAGCCACTCCCCATGAGTTTCCAATTCTGTCAAAGCGGCCCCTTGAACGACAGTCCCTACATCGCGATAACTGATGCCGGGCCCGGAGCGTAGCCGGATCTTATCGCCCGTCACGATGCCCCCCTTGACAAACTGTTTCTTCACCCAGAGTCCCGCATTCGTCGGCGCCAGCACTCCCAACCAGTCGCCATCGACTCTCGCGACCGACAGAAGCTGCCCCTCTTGAACTTGGACCACCACTTCGGTGCCCGCGTCCGGACGAACCCGCACATTCACATCGCTTGCAACGACCCGCACTTGGAAATTGGTCTGTTCCGCTGCAAAAGACGAAAGCACACTCATTAAGACCAAAGAGATCCAGATTGTCTTCATCACTATCTCCTTTTACGCGCCTGGGTTACCCGCAATGCCTGCTTCTCGAAACAAGGTATCGACTTCCGCTCGTGACAACGCCCTGACTTTTCCAACCGGCAGGGTTCCCAAAGTCAATGAGCCGACCGAAATGCGCTGTAAAGTCAGAACCCTGAGCTTCACTTCACGCACCATCCGCCGCACCTGTCGCTTCCGGCCTTCTCGCAAGGTAATGAGGTATTCGGAAGGCCGTGCTGGCACCGGGCTAACCTCCTCTGCATGCAGCATCTCGCCCTCAGATTCGATTCCGGAAAGCATGCGACGCCGCGCCGTCTCCGGCAATGGGTAATTCAATCGGAC
>JBBQNS010000132.1:0-8254 GCA_038330175.1 Kiritimatiellia bacterium | reverse complement strand
TGAGCGCCCGTCCTACCTGGACGGGCGAGGATTGAAACTAAGTAGTGCTTGGAAATCAAGTGACGGCGAAGGGAGAGCGCCCGTCCTACCTGGACGGGCGAGGATTGAAACGAGCTCCCGCGCGGCCAGGTTGCTGTCACCGGCAGCGAGCGCCCGTCCTACCTGGACGGGCGAGGATTGAAACCAAGATATAAGCCGGGTCATCGGCAGTAGAGCCAGGAGCGCCCGTCCTACCTGGACGGGCGAGGATTGAAACTGGCTCATGTTGACGTTGATGCTTGCCACTCCGAGAGCGCCCGTCCTACCTGGACGGGCGAGGATTGAAACTTTTTCTCTTTGGCAAGTATCACATCAAGAAGGTGAGCGCCCGTCCTACCAGGACGGGCGAGGATAGAAACATACCGTGGCTCCGGCCGGGCGAGGATTAATGCTCGTTCAGTGGGTGTGAATTTAACACCAAGATCAAATTCGGGCGAACACAAGGTATCGCCCCTACGGCCAGAATAAAAAAATAATAGCCGGGTAGACAGACGTGGTCGCCTGGTTGGAGTCACCATGGCTTACAATCCTGACATCCATCATCGGCGTACGATCCGTCTGCAGAAATACGATTATTCATCCCATGGAGCGTATTTTATTACAATCTGTGCACAGGGACGGCAATGTCAGTTTGGTGAAATTGAAGATGGAGCATTGCGACTGAACGATGCGGGGGTAATGGTGGCTGAATGTTGGAATAAATTACCGGAACGTTTTCCGAACGTGACAATGGATGAATATGTGGTTATGCCCAATCATTTTCACGGAATCATCTTGTTAAATGATTTTGCCCGTCCGCCCGCCGTTGATGTTGGCGGTGTTTGTCCGCATGTAAATACGCCTAATGGAACAGCTGCCAATTCGTTGAGCCGCGTTATTCAAGCATTTAAATCATTGACCAGCGTTGAATATGTCCGTGGGGTTAGAGATCAAAATTGGTTACCATTCTCCGGTCGTTTATGGCAGCGCAATTATTATGAACGGGTGATTCGTGACTATGTGGAGTTGTCAGGTATCGGTGAATACATCAAATTCAACCTGGTAAATTGGGCGATGGACGATGAACCTAGAAAAAGCAGTTATCCACGAAAAGCACGAAATACACGAACAAAATCATAAAGATTTGCAACTACGCGGCGTAACCTGTTTGGTGAATTACCGTTTTGCTGTAATGGTTTAATTTTTCGTGTCTTTTCGTGTCTTTCGTGGACCCAAAAGCCGTTTTTAGGATGAATATTCTGTTGTAGGCAGGGGCTAAATACCAGGAACAAAGCAGGGCGAACACCAAGATCAAAAACGGGCGAACACAAGATCAAATTCGGGCGAACACAAGGTATCGCCCCTACAAACCGGCTTGATGCGAACTATTCAGGATTCCTTAACAGTTCGCGTGATGGAAAATACGACCCCGTGACGTTTCGGTCACGATCAGAAGGAGGCTCAACATGGCCGAAATAAAGACCCGGAAAACAAAACCTGCTCTTGCTGCAACCGGCTACGACGCTATGCTATCCGGCGTAGTAACTTTGCTGGAGCAAGCCAGGCGGTCGTCCGTACGGGCGGTGAATACGATCATGACCGCCACTTATTGGGAAATTGGGCGGCGGATCGTGGAACATGAACAAGGTGGGAAGGGGCGTGCTCAATACGGGACAAAGCTATTGGAACGTTTGTCTGTTGATCTTGGAAAACAATTTGGCCGCGGTTTCAGCATCATTAACATCAGGTCCATGCGCAAGTTTTACGAATGCTGGTCAATTCGACAGACGATTTCTGTCGAATCTGGTACTTCGCATGAATCGACAGAAGTTTTTTAGACACCGTCTGAAAAAGCTGATGACTGTGTAGTCGCCTGTTTTCCCTTACCCTGGTCACAGTATGTTCGCCTCATGGCGGTAAAGAACCCGGATGCACGGGCTTTCTACGAGGCAGAATCCTTGCGAGGCGGATGGACTATTCCGCAGCTTGATCGGCAGATTTCATCGCTCTTTTATGAGCGAACGGCGCTTTCCCGCAACAAAGCCGCCATGCTGAAAAAGGGCGAACAAGCTCACCCGGAGGATGCAGTAACGCCGGAGGAAGAACTGAAAGATCCGCTGGTGCTGGAGTTCCTGGGACTAAAGGACGAGTATTCCGAAAGCGATCTGGAAGAGGCGCTGATTCTCCACCTGGAAGCCTTCCTGCTGGAACTCGGCGGTGACTTTACTTTTGTTGGCAGGCAGCGACGTCTGCGCATTGGTGATTCCTGGTATCGGGTTGATCTGCTTTTTTTTCATCGCCGTCTACGCTGTCTGGTGGTGATCGATCTGAAGCTGGGCAAGTTTACCCATGCCGATTCCGGGCAGATGCACATGTATCTGAACTATGCCCGTGAACATTGGACCCATGCTGAGGAAAACCCACCTGTCGGGCTGATACTCTGTGCTGAAAAGGACCACGCACTGGCCCATTATGCTCTTGAAAATCTGCCCAACAAGGTGCTTGCGGCGCAGTACAAGACAGCGCTGCCAGATGAAAAGGTACTGGTGGCGGAGATCGATAAAACTCGCGCGGTGTTGGAAGCCAGAAAACAGGAGAAGAACCCATGACCCAACCAATTCTCCCCCCATTAAAACCGCTCCCCATCAAAGACCGCATCTCGGTGGTCTATGTTGAGAAGGGCAATCTTGACGTGATCGACGGCGCTTTCGTCGTGGTAGACAAAACAGGCGTGCGTACCCATATCCCCATCGGTACGGTGGCCTGTCTGATGCTGGAACCTGGGACGCGGGTGTCACACAGCGCCGTGGTGCTTGCAGCGCGGGTCGGGTGCCTGCTGGTCTGGATCGGCGAGGCCGGTGTGCGCTTGTATGCCGCCGGTCAGCCGGGCGGGGCGCGCTCGGATCGGCTGCTTTATCAGGCCAAGCTGGCGCTGGACGATTCGGCACGTTTGAAGGTTGTGCGCGGGGATGATTACCTGATAAGCGTGAACAATGAACAAATGCCGTCAGGCATCGAAGTAAAGGTTTGGTCAGAAGGTGCGGTTTATTGAAAAAACCACATAGAGGCGACCACCAACGTCAACGGCGGGCGAACACAAGGTATCGCCCCTACGCGTTCAAAATCAAAGCCGGAGCCAACCATGACCACCGACCTCTTTCAATACGCCGACCTTCTCACTTCAGTAAAAGTGCGCATCCGCCAGGGGCAGACCCGCGCGGTAATGGCGGCCAACGCGGAGTTGATTTCTCTGTATTGGGATGTTGGCAAAATGATTGATGAGCGCCAGCGTCTTGAGGGTTGGGGAGCTGGTGTCATTCCCCGCTTATCTCGGGATATCCGTAATGAACTGCCTGAAGTTAAGGGGTTTTCTGAGCGTAATATCAAGTTGATGGTGCAGTTTTATCATGAATATCCTGATCTGATGCCAATTGGGCAACGGGCCGTTGCCCAATTAACGGTGCAACTCTCACCCGAGCAAGAAGATGGTAAAGAATTAATGCAACGGTTAGTTGCCCAATTGCTCTGGAGTCAGAACGTTCTTCTCATACAAGCGGTAAAAGATCTATCCATTCGCTGCTGGTATGCTCGGTCAACCATCGAGCAGGGGTGGAGTCGCGATGGTTTGGCTATGATGATCAAAAGCCGTATTCACGAACGCCAAGGGAAAACGGTTTCCAACTTCAGCGAGCGCTTACCTTTTATTCAATCCAAGCTTGTGCAGGAGGCTTTGAAAGACCCTTACATATTCGATTTTATGACCCTGGAAGAACCATTCCACGAACGGGAACTGGAGACGGAGCTGATTCGTCATCTTGAGAAGTTCCTGTTGGAACTGGGACGGGGGTTTGCCTTTGTCGGGCGCCAATATCGCCTTGAGGTGGGCGAGGATGATTATTATATCGACCTGTTGTTCTATCACCTGAAGTTGCGTTGTTTCGTGGTTATTGAGTTGAAGAAAGGGAGTTTCAAGGCCGAATATGCCGGTAAGATGAACTTCTATTGCAATGTGGTGGATGACCTCTTGCGTCACCAGGATGATAACCCGACCATTGGTCTGATACTTTGTCAGGACAAAAAGGACGTGCTGGCGGAATATGCGCTACGCGGGATAGATAAGCCGATTGGAGTTTCGGAGTATGAACTGACACGGGCGCTTCCGGAAAACCTGAAATCGGCGCTTCCCAGCATTGAGGATATTGAGCGTGAGCTGAGTGCCGGAAAGAGTGGCGAAAAAAAAGGAAGGCAAAGGAAACAACATGAGTGATGAACGATTGACCTGCACACCGAATGCCTTGTAATTGCAGGAGCGCCCGTCCTGCCTGGACGGGCGAGTTTTTAGGGCTGTGGTAAGTATTGATTAAAATTGTGGCACCCACATGGGGGGGCACCTACGTTGGGGGATAATTTCGGTTCGTCAGCCGATAGTGATTATTCTCACAAAAACCCGCTCTGCCCGCCGCAGCATCCCGAAAAACAGCTCGGCAAACGGGCGATGGCTGTACGAAACGTAGGGGTTGCGGATGTAGCAGGGGCAGGCGCCGGCAACCAGTGCCGCCAGGCAGCCGGTCAGCAGGCGGTCATCGACCATCATGATTGAAGAGAGGGGTACTCCGGCGAGTTCCGCCGTTTTGTTAAGACCATCTGGATAAGGCTTTTTGCGGACTCCGGAAATGAAACGCATGGCTGGAAAATGCTCGGCAAACCACACTCTCCGCTCTTCGGTCGGCTTGTTGGAGAGGATGAAGATCCGGTCGCCGCCAAAGACCGCTTCACAACGCTTCATCCAGGTGATCGCTTCGGGAAGTGGTGTGAGTGCGCCGTGAGCTGCCAGGACTCCGTCAAAATCCAACGCCAGGGTCGTGATCCCCGAGGAGAACACCGCCGCAGGGTCAAACAACAGGATGCTGGAGTCGGGCGGGGTGCTGTCAAGCAGGCGCCGCAGGTTGCGACGATGGCGAAAGCTGGGAGAAAAACCGGCCAGTATGTGTGCGCCTGGAATCATATCACACCTGCCTGGCACTCAGTTTTACAGCCCCTTGCCCCTTGCCCCTTGATCCTGTTTTCATGTTATTGCATGCTCCTTCTGGGCCAGCGAGACCAGATAGTAAACTACCCCCAGAATCAGCAGGGTGCCGGCCAAAAAGGCCTGGGTGGTGAGGTCGTCGTGTCGCAGGGTCGAGATCAGGATCTCGCGGATCATGGCGACAATGATGACGCCGATGAACACCAGGATGTTGAATTTCCCCCCTTTGAGGTTCTTGATCTCATTGTCCATCAGCTCGATCATCATCCAGAGGATCAGCAACGAGCCAAGCGCCGACAGAATCCCCTTCTCCATGTCCCCCCTGAAAATATGCAGGATGTCCCAGATGAACAGGGTGACCACCGAAAGGGAAACCCCGGCGAGTGCTAATACCAGCGCCAGGTTCAGCCCATAGGTGAAGCGTTCGGTGGCTCTGATCAGCAAAGATTCGATCTTGCGCGACACGAAAACTTTTTTCATCTCTTCTTCGCGGTATGAGGTGCTCATCACATCGAGATTCATGTCGAGAATTTTTTCGACAGCTTCGCGCAGCTCGCGGCGCTCCTCGCGATCGGAATAATTGGCATCGATCAGTCCGAGCAGGAAGTGACGGATCTGGTTCATCGCCGCATTGACAAAGTGGACGCTGAGGCCAACCTTGACGTGGGCGTGCCCGATGCGGCCCAGATGATTCATGTAGTGATTGTCGTAGATGCCGGTGAAGAGCGACATAAACCAGTTGCTGTGCATTTCGCGCAGACGCAGGCGGTTGCTGTTGTTGAGGATTGCGGCTGTTTCCGGAAGGCTGTAGAGATAGTCGTAGAACTCGAGAGTAAAGCGTTCCTGGTTCTGTTCGGCAAGAGGCTGCAGCGACAGGAGCAGTTCAGCATCTTCTTCGGTGAAGCGGTAGTGGTCGCGTAAATCCTGCATCTTGAACATCTGGTTATCTCCCGTATTTATAAGCTGCCGCACAGGTGCCTTCGCTGGAGACCATGCAGGCACCAACCGGCGACTCCGGCGTACAGACTGTTGCGAACAGTGGACAGTTGAATGGTGTCAGTTTCCCCTTGAGCACTTCTCCGCAGAGGCAGGCCGGGTTTTCAGTCGCATCCGGGACGTTCAGCGTGAGAACGCGCTCGGCATCGAACTGCGCATATTCGTCCCTGATTGCCAAGCCGCTGCCGGGCAGTACGCCCAGGCCGCGCCAGGCAGCGTCACACGGCACGAAAAGCTGCTTGAGTATCGCCTGGGCCTTTAAGTTGCCTTCCCAGGAAACAGCGCGGCTATATTGTATCTCGACCTTGCTTTCCCGGCGCAGGATCTGGGCCAGCAGCATCTCGATCCCCTGCATGACATCAGCCGGTTCGAAGCCGGTCACGACGCACGGAATCCGGTGTTTATCAGCTATTGCGCTGTATGGGGTTGCGCCGATAACGGTGCTGACATGGGCCGGACAGAGGTAGCCGCCGATGTTAAGTTCCGGGTCGCTGCTCAGGATCTCCATCGGTATCGGCATGGTTTTGTGTGCGGCCAGGACGCAATAGTTTTTCAAACCCATGCGGGCGGCTTCGAGGATGCTGGCAGCAATCGTCGGAGCGGTGGTCTCGAAGCCGACCCCGAGAAAAACCACCCGGCGCTCCGGATTGTTTCTTGCCAGTGACACCGCGTCAAGGGGCGAGTAGACGATGCGGATGTCAGCGCCGCCGGCCCGCTGTTCCATCATGGAGGAGTGGCTTCCCGGTACGCGCAGCATGTCGCCAAAGGTGGCAACAATGTTGTGTGGATCGGCGGCACAGGCAAGCGCTTTGTCTATATAGCCGATCGGGGTGACGCAGACCGGGCAGCCGGGGCCGGAAACCAGCCGGACCTTTTCGGGGAGCAGGGTGCGGATGCCGTATTGGTAGATCGACATGGTGTGGGTGCCGCAGACCTCCATGAAGTTGACCGGAGCAGTCAGCCGCTCGGCCATGCGGCGGATGTTGGTTGCCATGTTCTGCACCAGGGTACGGTCCCTGAATTCATCCTGGAATCTCATGCCATATCCTCAGGAGCATAAATCTCCCGCATCAGACGCAGGGTCTCGGTTGCATATTCTTCATCAAGCCGGGAAATGGCAAAGCCGGCATGAACGATGACATAATCGCCGATCGCCACCTCTTCGCCCAGCAGCATGACGCTGGCTTCTTTCTGGACGCCGTCGACTTCGGCGACGATGTTGTCACCATCTTTACTTACAATCTTCATCGGAACGCCGAGACACATATTGATCCTTTCTCCTTAGTGATAATACGGCTTGTCCCAAGGGAACGCCGAGACGCTTTTAATTATGTTTCCTGCCTGCGACTGCTGCTTGTCCCAGAGCGATGCCACCATCATTAGGCGGTACCAGGCGATGGGTAAAAACGGTGAACCCCTTTTGAACGAGGGCAGTATATAGCATTTCGCTCAAAAGGCGATTCTGAAAAACACCACCCGAAAGGATTATGCGGTCTAGTCCGGTAGCGGCGGCAAGGCGCTGGCAGAGAGCCGCTGCTGCCGCCGCAACAGTGCGGTGGAACCGCTGCGCGATGACAGCAGCTTGGGTGCCGGCATCGATGTCGTTCAGAAGCGCCATAAGCATTGTGGAAAAGTCCAGTTGAAGAGGCTCTGCTTTGTTAGATAGTGTGGTGAACGGGTATTCCACCTGATCTCCATCTTCAGCCGTCTCTGCCAGCGCTTCAAGTTCAATGGCGCCCTGGCCGTCATACGACACTATGTGACGCAAGTTCAGCAGTGCCGCCACGGCATCAAACAGCCGCCCGCAACTGGAGGTCAGTGGGCAATTGATACCACGCCTGAACATCTGGGCAAAGATCGCCCGTTCCGGCCCCTGAAGAAAACCGGCAACCGGATGGTTGATTGTAAAGGCGGATTCACCCAGTGTCTGGTGCAGATAGGCCATCGCCATGCGCCACGGTTCGCGAATGGCGGCGTCACCGCCCGGCAGAGGCACAGGCCGAAAGTGCCCGGCGCGCCGACAGCCGTCATAGCCGCCCACCAGAAACTCTCCACCCCAGATCGTGCCGTCGGTGCCCAAGCCGGTGCCGTCGAAGATAACAGCGATCACATCGCCATCCAGGCCGTTCTCAGCCATGCACGAGGCCATATGGGCATGATGGTGCTGCACTCTCACGAGCGGCACTCCTGTCTCTTCGGCAAAACGTGAGGAGA
>JBBQNS010000131.1:0-8349 GCA_038330175.1 Kiritimatiellia bacterium | reverse complement strand
CCCCCGCGACCTACCTGGAGAAAGAAGAAATCTCGGCATTTTTGCATTTCACCTAACAGCCTTACAGTCTAACAGTCTCCCCCCCTAGCCCCCTCTACTCAATATTCTGAACCTGTTCCCGAATCCGTTCCAACTCGGTTTTAAATTCAATGACCTGGCGTGTAATCCGGACTTCGTTAGCCTTGGAACCAATCGTGTTGATTTCGCGGAACATCTCTTGGGCTAGAAAATCCAAGGTTCTCCCCGCCGGATCGCGGGATTTAAACAAGGCGCGTGCCTGCTTTAAATGACTATCCAAGCGCGTGATCTCTTCGGTGATATCAGAACGATCGGCAAAAAGAGCCAAATCTTTCATCACCACCGGATCTGCACTATCCAAGGTGACGCCCGCCTGCTCAAGGCGCTTATGAAGCGCATCACGATAGCGCTGGGTAACGAAAGGCGCTTCCTGCCGGATGCCATCGAGGTGACTACCAAGAATCTTCAATCTGGTTTCCAGATCATTAACCAACTCTCCGCCCTCTTTAAGCCGCATCGTCAAAAGCTGGGCTATTGCCGCCTTGATCCCCTTTTCAATCACCGGCCACACATAGTCCACGTCCTGATCAGCACCGGTATAGGTCACCACCTCAGGCAAACTCAGTAGCAAGCTAGCTGAGAGATCGTCGGTCAATTTCAAAGTTTTAGCCGTTTTGCGAAGCTCAGTCACATAAACGGCGGCTAGTTCACAGTTCACATTTAGGCTCTTGGCGCGCAAGGCCTCAGAAACGTGAACCACAATTGAACCGGATACCTGCCCGCGCGAGATTGATTCCTGCACCAACTCTACCACCCGTGATTCCAAAGACTGCCAGGAGCGTGGAAGCGAAATCCGGACCTCTAGTTGCTTGCGATTGACAGAATTTAGTTCCACCTCAACTCGAAGCCCCTTCGCATTCGCACTACCTCGCCCGTATCCGGTCATGCTGCGTAATGACATTGTCTTAACCTTTCCTTTCGGCCGCTTTTTCTTTTTTAAGATAGGCCTCAATGAAACGATCCAATTCCCCATCCATAACCGCTTCAACATTACTGGTCTCGGCTTCTGTGCGATGGTCTTTTACCATGGTGTAAGGCTGAAAAACATAGGAGCGGATCTGGCTTCCCCATGCAATTTCACCTTTCTGACCGTAGAACCGCTCCATCTCCCTGCGCTTCTTATCCATCTCCAACTCATAGATTTTGGCCTTCAGCATCTGCATCGATTTAGCCTTGTTCATGTGCTGGGAGCGTTCAGCCTGACAGGAGACGACCAGACCGGTCGGCATATGGGTGATCCGGATAGCTGAGTCCGTCTTGTTCACATGCTGTCCGCCCGACCCGCTGGAACGGAATGTGTCAATCCGCAGATCTTTCTCATCAATTTCGACATTGATATCATCATCCAACTCGGCAATCACATCCAATGAGGCAAAGGAGGTATGGCGCCGCTTATTGGAATCAAAAGGACTGATACGGACCAAGCGATGAATCCCACGCTCACACTTCATGAACCCATAGGCAAAAGGCCCCCGCACGGCAAAGGTGGCATACTTCAGCCCCGCTTCATCCCCCGCCTGAATATCGAGCACTTCAACGTCAAATCCCTTTTTGGAAGCGAAACGTTGGAACATCCGGAACAACATATTCGCCCAGTCGCAGGACTCCGTCCCGCCAGCGCCAGCGTGGACCGTCACAAAGGCATTACTGCGATCCAAAGGGCCATTGAGCAGGGACTGTGTTTCCAAAGTCTTGAAAAGGAGTTCGGCGCGATCCAAATCCTTGGCGGCATCGTTTAAGGCATGATCCCGGAGGGAACCAGGCTCTTCGGCATTGGATAGCTCAGCCATGAGCTGGGCTTCCTCAACCAGTTTATCAATTTGGGAGAAGGGGTCTAAAACCGCTTTAATCTCATTCACACGACCTAGATGTGCTTTAGCTTTATTCGGGTCATCCCAAAACCCGGGCATTGCCGTTTGGGCTTCGAGTTCATTCAACGTTGCTTTTCGTTTAGCGACGTCAAAGATAACCTCGCATCTCTTCGGTTTTCCCCCGCATTTTCAAAATGCGGCCCTGAATGTCTTCATTCATGCTCTACTTACTCCCTCTTCACACGTGCGGCTTTTTGCGCCGAACGGATATCCAAGCTAACACAAAACAAACCACGGCGACAACTCCACAGGGAATGCCTAACAGCCAGTCCCCATAACGGGTATATGGAGTGAACTCAAAATCCGGTCCGGGAATCGGAACTTGCCAGCGCAGTACAGTCGATTCCGGCGGCGCTCCAATTCCATTTTCAGTAGGTTCAACAATTAAACCGGTCGGTTCAATCATGCAGGAAATGCCAGAATTGGCTACGCGCACGGCCGCCACTCGATTTTCTACACAGCGGAAGACACAATGGCTCAAGTGTTGTTCAGGCCCTGCGGAGCGGTCAAACCAGGCATCATTGGTCTGGTTCACGAGCAGGCGTGCCCCCTTCTTAACCGCGCGCCTCGATAAATCGGCCATGATGTCTTCAAAACAAATCAGGCAGGAGAAGCTCCATGTTGGGAAGGTTCCCAGCGTAAAGATCGTTGCGTCCTGCCCGGCCGAACAATTCCACCCCATAGGCGCCTGTTTAGCCAGCCAGGGGAATACGCTGCTCAGAGGGATATACTCACCAAACGGGACGAGGTGTTGCTTGTAATAGTGGCGCGTCATGACGCCGTTGGTATTAAACAGAAAGCTGGCGTTATAATCAAAAACACTCCAGCCGACGCTAACCTCATCCATGGAGCCCACCAATATCGGGCTTCCCAGCCGGCTGAGTTCCTCGACCAGTCCTTTCGAAGAACCCCGCTCATCCATCACACAGTAGGGCGTCGCCGTTTCAGGCCAGATCATCAGTTCTGGGGGCCCCTCCGGGTCCTTCATCGCCTGCTCCATCAAGTGCCGGAAGGTAGTATGGATTAAATCAACCTGAGCATCGGTCCATTTGATCAACTGCGGAATCGCAGGCTGGATAGCTCCTATGGTAACCGTCTCTTGAGCGGCGGAATACTCCCGAACCAATAAGACACCTGACCGGAAGCAAAGCGCTACACTCATGAGTGCAATGAACAATTCCAGATGCGGCGTATAGTGTTTGTGCTGACGCGGCTGAACATAGCGCAAGATGGTGAAGGCTAGGCCGGTGTTCGCTAAAATTAAAATTCCAGAAATACCGGGAGCCCCCACCCATTGAGCCGCCTGAATCAAAATTACATTCCGATATTGGGAAATAGCCAACAAATTCCAGGGGAACCCCGTCAATATCATGGAGCGGATGATCTCACCGCCCACCCATAACACGGGAATCAAGACGGTTAACAGAACCGTTTGCCAGATTTTTTCCGTACGGATTTTTCGGGTCAACCACGCCGCAGTCATGGCAAAAGCCCCAAGATAGAGGGCGCAATATCCGCACAATAAAAGCCAGCCGAGTAAAATCAACACGGCAGGCGCCGGGGAAGTTTCAAAAAGTCGGAACAACCAACTCATCGTAATGAGCCAGAAAATAAGGCCCGTCGTCAGTCCCAGCTTGAATGCCAGTTGAAACGAGACGCCCGGCTTCTCCCGTGTTGACGTAATCAGCGCCAACAACAGGGGAATGAGGGCGACCCAGGCCACCTGACCCGATTCGAAGGGAGGAAACGAAAAGGCCAGCAGCAAGCCCGAAGCCGAAGCCGCTATCCAGCGCCATCTATTACGAATCCACGTTGCCACCGGAATCAAGAATTTTCCCCACAGCACTTCTTATATTTCTTGCCACTCCCGCAAGGGCAGGTGTCATTGCGGCCCACTTTGGCCGTTGTCCGTTGAACCGGAGCGGAAGCCGCCTTCATAGCGGCCTGCATGGCGGCATCCCCGCCGCGTATCGATGAACGCGGAGGTTGGTCGGTTGACGCCACAGGCTGCCCCAAGCTAACCACCCCGTCATGGATCGTCTGAGTGGGAGTCTCGCGCATAAACCGCTCAAAGGCCAGCATCTGAGCCGAGGCTCGGAAAATTTTCTCGCAGATATCCTCGCGGATATCATCCATTAAATTGGCGAACATATCATAGGCTTCGCGCTTGTATTCAATCAGCGGGTCACGTTGCCCATAGGCGCGCATGCCAATGCCCTGCCGCAGCCCGTCAATCCCCCGCAGATAATCCTGCCAGTGCAAATCAATCGCCTGGAGCATCACTTGCCGCTCCACGTTCTGCATCAATTCGCCACCTTCGGATGCGACTTTGACTTCGTAGGCTTCCTTGACTCTTGCGAAAATCAATTTCACCACTTTCTCAAGGTCCTCTTTACCGAGGCTGACTTCTTCTCGTTTTACGGAGATCGGGAAGGTGCTGTGCACCCAAATCAGGAAGGCCTCAATGGCATCCTCCTTGCCCCCTTCGAGCATGGTTTCCGCATGGGTTGAAATCACATCATAAATGACATCATACAGCTGCTCACGGGTTTCAACGCCTCGAACGATATCTCCACGGAATGCGTAGATGATCGAGCGTTGCTTATTCATCACATCATCATACTCAAGCGTGCGCTTACGAATGGAGAAATTCTGTTGTTCCACCCGGCGTTG
This sequence comes from Kiritimatiellia bacterium, assembly GCA_038330175.1. GTDB lineage: Bacteria > Verrucomicrobiota > Kiritimatiellia > CAIKKV01 > CAITUY01 > JAABPW01. Next base: position 3,727 of record JBBQNS010000131.1, on the reverse strand, counting down.
GGCTGTTTCAATAGAACGGTTGAGCATGGAGTGCTCCAACATTTCGCCCTCCGCCATGCCAAATTTTTCCATGAAGCTGGCAATGCGGTCGGAGCCGAACAACCGCATCAGATCATCTTCCAAAGACACATAGAAGCGGGACATGCCGGGATCCCCTTGCCGGGCACAACGACCGCGCAGCTGACGATCGATACGCCGCGACTCATGCCGTTCCGAACCGATCACATAGAGTCCACAAGGATTGTCAGCCAACCGATCTTTGAGTGGCTTACCGTCCAGTTTATCCGTCAGTGAAGTTTTGGAGAGGATCACCTCACGAGGCAACCAGACAACGCCCTCACCCAGTTTGATATCTGTACCCCGTCCCGCCATATTGGTGGCGATGGTCACCGCCCCCTTCTGACCGGCACGGGTGACAATATCCGCTTCCCGCTCATGGTTTTTGGCGTTCAAGACGCTATGCGGGATCTTAGACCGATCCAACATCCGGCTCATCAATTCAGACGTTTCAACCGAAATGGTTCCCACCAGGACCGGTTGGCCGCGAGTATGACACTCGGCGATTTCATCGACAATGGCTTTAAATTTTTCACGATGCGTCTTATACACCACATCGTTTTTATCCATACGGCGCACGGGCCGATTCGTAGGAATGACCATCACATCGAGCTTATAAATCTGATGGAACTCATCTGCTTCGGTCTCGGCGGTACCCGTCATGCCGGCCAGCTTCTTATACATACGGAAGTAATTCTGGATGGTAATCGTGGCGAGGGTCTGGGTTTCGCGTTCGATTTTAGCCCCTTCCTTGGCCTCCACCGCCTGATGTAACCCATCACTCCAACGACGTCCGGGCAGAATGCGGCCCGTATATTCGTCGACGATCAATACCTGATTATCCTGGACCACATATTGCACGTCTTTTTCGTACAAACAGTAGGCTTTGATCAATTGATCCACGTTATGGATGCGCTCACTGCGCTGGGCCACCCGCTCCTGAAACTCCAACTTCTTTTTGGCCCGCTCTGTTTCACTCAAGGTGAGATCCCCGTCGATGTCGGACATCACTGAGACCAAATCGGGCAGAACGTAGGCATCAGGATCAGAGGGGCTCATTTCCTCACAGCCTTTTTCGGTCAAGGTGGCATCGTGCCCCTTTTCGTCAATTACGAAGAACAATTGTTCCCGAAGTGCGCGGGCCTCCTCCTTGTGCATATCGGTCAGCATCATGCCCTCCACCTTCTCCACCAGGCGGCGCACGGAAGGTTCTTCAAGCAAATGCGTCAACTGTTTGTTTTTGGGCATGCCACGCCGGACCATATAAAATTTCTGCATGGCCAGATCGTCGTCCTTATTTTCAAGGGCGGTACGGGCTTCAACAATCAGTTGATTGCATAATTCAGACTGACGTCGCACCAATCGCTCGACCCGCGGTTTGACCTCCTGATATTGGTGGGAAGAGACGGGCGCAGGACCGGAAATGATCAACGGCGTACGCGCCTCGTCAATCAAGATACTATCGATTTCGTCCACAATGGCATAAAAATACCCGCGTTGGACTTGATCCTCTGCACGCCAGGCCATGCCATTATCACGGAGGTAGTCAAAGCCAAATTCACTATTGGTCCCGTAAGTAATGTCCTTGGCGTATTCGGCGCGCCGCTCTTCAGGATTCATTTGATTTTGAATACAGCCCACGGTGAGCCCTAGATAGCTCAAAAGCTGTCCCATCCATTGTGAATCGCGTCGTGCCAGATAATCATTAACGGTCACCAAATGGACATTGGCTCCGCTCAAGGCATTCAAATACAAGGGTAAAGTCGCCACCAGGGTTTTACCTTCACCCGTCGCCATCTCGGCAATTTTACCATGATGAAGCGCCATGCCACCCATCAACTGAGTGTCAAAAGGGACCATCTCCCAGGTGAGTTCGTGGCCACAAACGTCAAACTTAGCACCGCACAACCGGCGGCACGCATTCTTGACGACAGCAAAAGCCTCGCATAGGAGATCATCCAAAGCCTGGCCCTTGGCCAATCGTTCTTTAAATTCTACCGTCTTGGCCTTGAGTTGTTCTTCCGTAAGGGCCTGATACTGCTGTTCTAATTCATTAATTCGATCAACCAGCGGCTGCATTTTTTTCACGTCACGCTGATTTTTCGTTCCAACAATTTTTTTCAACAACCACTGCATAGATGATTCCTCGTTCACTACCCGTTTCCGGGAAATAGGCAAAACGGAGGCACTGTAGGCCATAACAGCCATGATTGCCAGTCAGAATCCACTGTGCTAAGGTTCCGCTCCTATGACCACACCATCGACGCAACTTGAGGATGTTGAAACAGTACTGGAAGAAGTAGGATCTAAGCCCACCTCCTCGTCCACCATTGATCCAGATATCTGCCGGCTCAAGGCTGATTACCTTTCCATCATCAAAAGCCGTTGCATTCAGCAACCTATCCCCTATCAGTTTTCACGAGAACTCGGCAAAGGGCGTCAAGGAGTGGTCTTTCTGGCCACCCGGCAAGGCGGCCGAGGGTGCCATACGCGGCATGCCATCAAACTCCATGATCCGGGCATCTACACCACAGCCGATAAATATTGGAACGATATGGGTCGTCTCGCACGACAAGTCTCGAAACTTCAACCGGTTCACAGTGACAATCTGGTCACCCGCGACACCTATGACGAAACCAATGGCATTGGGTATCTTCAAATGTCGGTGATTGACGGCATTGACCTGCAGTATCTGCTCAGCGGATCACACCTCGCCATTGCGCGGAGCCAGTCTACGGATGAGGAATGGGATCATTTCATGGCTACCCTCTTCCGACTTGAAGGCACACGTTTCATGCTCCAGCCTGGCGTGACGTTTTATATTTTGCGCAAGATTCTTATGGGACTGATGGTACTGCATGAAGCCCATTATCTGCATGCCGACATCAAACCGTCCAACGTCATGATTGACCGCATGGGGTCCGTGAAGTTGGTAGACTTCGGGCGTGCCGTAGAAATTGGCGAAAACATCAGTATTTTGCTAGGGAGCCCCATTTACATGGCGCCCGAAACACACCGACTTGAGCCCGGTCGCGCCCAAACCGACCTATTCAGCGCCGGTCTGGTTGCCTTGGAAATGCTATGCGGGGAATCGCTTCAGGCCTGCAACGATATGGATGACAACGAGTTGCTGGCTTTCAAACTATCACTTTTTGACCGGGTTGAAGCCATGCTTCCTGCCTACATTCAAAAAAGCCAAGGTATTGTGATTTTGCTCAAGCGCTTTTTGGACCCTACCCCCGAACTGCGTTATGGAAGTGCACGCGAGGCTGAGGAGAGTTACTACCGCCTGCGCACCATTTATCGTGAGATGGGGCTGGACACCGATGCGGAATATGATCGAGAACTTTTGACCTACCTGCAAAAGATCACCGATCCCAACACCGGGTTTTTAAATCCGCGGTTGGAGTGAGAAAAACGGGATTCAGTAGACAGAACTCAGGATTCAGAATTCTGATCACTTCTGCTGAGAGGCCCCACCAACATCACACCCGCCACAACAAATCCTACCATTAATTAGGAGCGCCGCAACGGTGCGGAAAGTCCACCGCCCCACCATCATGAGCTTGCGCTTGCAGGAACCGCCGATGGATGGCCGCCAGGATTCTGGAAAATGACTTGGCACTATTTCAGACATGCGGAACCATCGTAGAAGCGGCGCCCTCGCCGC
>JBBQNS010000130.1:0-8375 GCA_038330175.1 Kiritimatiellia bacterium | reverse complement strand
ACGGCAAAAATGCCTGGGTGTATCTTCTGTTGAATTCTTAGTAAATCTACAAGTGTTTCATGGATAACAGGATGCGTCCAGTGACGGTGTTCATTCAGCAGGCCGCCAAAGGCATTTTTCATGGCGCCGGTGGTGGTTGTGAAAACGTGGGTTTTAACGGTAGGGAGGTGGATGATATTCTCGCCGATAAACCGTTTGGGAATCATGAAGCCATTTGGATATACCTTGTTGAGGCAGAGGAACTTATCTGCAACATCGCCGACGGCTTCACGCATATTGATCCAAGGCTCGTTACCCTCATAAAGATGGATATTACGAAGGCCATGCGCTTGGACGACGTTGAGGTGCTTGTTTTCCCGTTCTCCGAAGTGGGCATCGATCACCACGGTACGGTTATGGCAGGCATGGATATTCGAGGGAGAATAGCCATCCTTTTTCATGGCACGGATTACGCCATCCAGTTGCCAGGGGGTGGTGGAGCTGCCAGGGTAGAAAAAATGCCAGCTGATATTGACTTTCAGGGCGGTATCGGCGGTTTTGGAGATGACCTCCTGATAGCCAGCCAGATTCATGACGCGGTGATAATCAGCCAGCGCGGTGGCGGGCGATGTCCTGAGAATGGCGACCTTTGATTTGCTCATGTGGGCACTATATACAAACGCACGAGGAATAACAATACGCTGATAAGGCGTTTTCGGAACGTTTACACGTTCCGCACCAACGGAACCCAGACGAAGCGGCACTTTGGAGCGGAATCGGTAACGATTCCGGGCATTTCCGGAACGTTCACACGTTTCGCACCAATGAAACCCAGACGAAGCGGCATTTTGGAGCGGAATCGGTAACGATTCCGGGCATTTTCGGAACGTTCACACGTTCCGCACCGAAGAAAGCCGGCCGCCCTCATTTTGGAGCGGAATCGGTAACGATTCCGGCCGTCACGTTAGCCCGAGTCCTAATGCAGAAGCCACCCCTGAATCCTTATGTCATTTTTTTGCAAATCTGATTTTACCTATTGAAGGGGATTGGAAGTAGTGATATTCTGATTGATTATTGCGGTTAGATAAAATCTATTTTTGTTGAAGGCGTCACGATGGAGGGCTTTCCGGTGACCTATTATACGCGTATGACACACTTGGACTATGTTCGTTTTTGGATGACGGGCATATTGGTTCTGATGACCGGAAGCGGGGCTTTTGCTATCAGGCCTGATGGGCAAATGGCGAATTCCCAAGGCGCGCCGGCGCCAGTGACATCACCTTCCGTTCTCAACACCCGAATGGCCGAGGCCTCGAAACGGCCTGATCTCAATATCTCTTGGGACGCTAAACGCGGTATTCCCGCCTCAGTACAAGGCGGCGATCTTTTGCAGGAAGGATCCAGCCCCAAAGGGAAAGGGGTTGGCGTCGCTGCCGCTCCCGATTTCAGGCAGAAGGCCGTTAAGGTCATGGGTGCATTGTCCGGGCTTTACGGAATCAAAGATGCCAATCAGGAGTTTAGCTTCCATTCCCTGGCGTCAAGTGCAACGGGTTATCAGCATGTGCGGCTCAACCAGACGTACAAAGGGCTTCCTGTTTTTGGTGGGCAGGTAGCTATTCATTTCGATCGAACCGGTGCGGCGCGGTCTGTCAATGGTCAGTACAGCCCCATTGATAACCTTGATACGACTCCGGTGTTGACGGCTCGGCAGGCTGCTGAGGTGGCGATAGCCGACCTGAAGGGGTTGGGTAAACCGGCGGGAGTTTTATTGGAAGAGCCCATTCTTGTGGTCTATGCTCGTGACGCCGAGCCGACGCTCGCTTATCAATTAACGCTCTCCTACGATGAACAGAATCAAGTGGGCCGATGGCCCTATTGGATTGACGCCAAGACAGGCGGGATCCTGTTGCGATTTAATAATGTTCCTGCTGTGGCGCCAGATCCAATCGGAGGCTCTGCTACTAATATTACGGGCAACCTGTTACTTGAGGAAGGCGGCTCCAATGTCACCATCAATGGGTTCAGTGATGCTATGGGAGAGAACTTCCTCTATAGTTTTACGAACTCATGGTATGTGTTCAACTCTTCACTCAATGATTATGTGCATCTGCCTTACACTGACTGGGGCTCAATCGACCGAACCGTTATTTCAGCAGGGTATGGGTGCGAAACGGTGGTGAAATATTTCCGGGATGTTCAAAATCGCAGTATTCTGCTCACCACCAACGTTCCATTGCGGGCCAATGTCCACGTCCAAAAGTATTGGGAGCGAGAAGCTTACTGGGACCCGGGCGGTCTGTATACCCTTCCCTCTGTTAATTTTCGCGATGTACAGCCCTGCGTCCTTGATGTGGTGGCGCACGAGGTGGCGCACGGTGTGAATCAATACACGGCTAATCTTTTAGGTTATGACGAACCTGGGGCGCTGAATGAATCCATGTCCGATATTTTCGGGGCGCTGGTCGAATTTTATGCTCAGCCGGATGGCCGTGCGAGTTATCCGGGAAGTATCCCCGGATATTCTGATTGGTTGATAGGTGAAGATACGGCCATACAGCCGGCAGATGGCGTCATTCGTGACATGCGTAATCCCCAGACCAAAGGCCATCCGTCCCGATATGAGGGGACTTACTGGAATAGCTCCGGCTACTATAATCAGTATCAGAACAACGGTGTTCAGAATAAGTTTTTCTATCTGCTGTGCGAGGGGGGGAGTGGAACTAACGATGGCATTATCTATTCCGTGAATGGTGTGGGAATCGGAACCGGGGGACAATTGGCCTATTTAACCCTTTCCCAGTATATGACTCTTCATACCGATTACGCCGCTGCTCGTAATGCGTGGCTGCTGGCGGCTAATGAACTTGATGGCGGGGTGACAACAACCAATGAGCTCGCTGTCATCAGGGCGTGGGCTGCTGTCGGTGTCGGTCCCGCTGAGGCGGTTCTACCCGGTGGTGCCTTTGTTAGTGTCGGGGACTCTTTAGTCGAGCCATATTTGCCCAGCAATAAAGTATATTTTGTTTTTAACCCGACTCCCACCAATCTCAGCGTCAATCTGAGCTGGTCTGTTTTTGCTTCAAGTAACGCGACCTGGTTGAGCATTTCGAACTCCTCCCTCACTCTGGCAGCGGGGCAGACAGGGGCCGTGCAACTGGTCGTCGATCAGGCGGCTGCTGCAAGCCTGCCGGATGGCGTCTATCGAGCTTCGGTCTATTTTACAAACGACCTGGCGTTATGGGGTGGAGAACGCGAAGTTGTGTTGCGTGTGGGCAATAACTACTCGATTCGTCCGACTGATTATGACTGGGTTGATCCTGTGGCCGGGGCGCATGCCGTCCTCAATTTAAGTTCCAATGGCCCCACCGCCCAGGCTTTGCCATTTTCCGTCTGCTATTACGGTACGCCCTATAGCAACCTCTATGTGTCGGCTTATGGCCTCATGGGGTTCGACCCCTCTGGACTGTCGACGCCTACCAACAGTTTAATCCCTAATGCGGCGGTGCCTAATAATATGATTTGTCCTTTATGGAGTGACCTTGACGGAGCGCTCGCCCAGGGGAAGGTCTACTATGGGGTTACCACGCGTGCGTCCGTTACTAATATCGTGGTAACTTGGCTAGACGTGCCTTATCGGGACTCGCCCGCCAAATTTAGCTTCCAGGTTCTGATCCCCTATGAGCCACTGGCTCCTGACGGCATCGCTAATAAAATTATCATGCAATACAAAGATGTCGCCGAAGCCAATGGAACTAACGGCTCCGGGCAGGCGGCTACCATTGGAATTGAAGACGCTACGGGGAGCCCCTTGAGTCGGAGTTACTCTCATTTAGGGGGGCGCTGGCTTGCCAACGAGCGGGCACTATTGTTTACGTTGGAGCCTGCGGTTGATACGAATAAGCCGGTGGGGAGCATTCGGATGCTTTATCAGCAGGAAGCAACCAATTGGTTCGAGATCAAATTCTCAGAGACTGTTAACAGCTTTGATTTTGCGCGGGTTTCCGTGGCCGAGTCGTCGATGCCAAATATCGGGATTGGGTCGATTAAGGGTGGATCGAGTGGCGGTGGTATGCGCTATATCGTGACGGTAACCAATGTGGCTAACTTGGGGAATATCCTGTTGTCGGTGAAGAGCAACGCAGCCCCGGATTTGGCCGTTCCGGCCAATTGGAATCAAGCCTTCGGTCCCTGTTTGTATGTTATGCCCCTTCAAAGGCCGGATTTTTATGATGACATGGAACTCGGAATGGGGCAGTGGGTAGCCTCAACTCAGGTGTATGCTGAATTCACCATGCGCGCGTGGGAATGGGGCGTTCCCGCTTATGTGGTCGGTCCTACAAACGTTCCGAGTGGCACGCATTGCTGGGGGACGCTCTTAACGACCGATTACCCCAGTAATATGAACGCCTATCTTACGTCGCCGAGCATTCAAGTGGGGCATAATCCGGTACTCAATTTCGATGAGTGGCATGATTTCGCTTTCCCTTTTTACGCCGCCGATTTTGGATATGTCGAAGCATTTGATGGGTTAAGTTGGACGAACGTGACGCCGGGCGGCAGCTTTTCAGCAGCTTCCACGCACTGGACCACCCGTTCAATCGCGCTGCCCGATGCTCAGTTTGGTGATCGTCAAATTAAGGTTCGGTTTCGTGCTACAAGTGATCCCGCCAATTCCGCCGCCGGGATGTATGTGGACAATGTAAAGGTTTCAAGCCAGCGCGCCCCCGGGGTTTGGATATATGATTACACTCCGACCCATGTAGCGGCAGGTTTGACTTCAACAACAACCGGGATGGCATTCATCATTTATAATTCCAGCACCAATGTGGCCGCTGCGGTTTCCGGAAGTATCAGTTCTCCCAGTTCCAACATCACGGTGGTCAGCGGCAGTCCTCTGATTTATGGGACGGTGCCGCCCGGCAATTTCGCGATGGCATCGGCGCAGTTACAATTTGCGCCTGGAGCGAGCTTTGACTCGCCCTATGCAAGCTTGTTTCATCAGACAGTGATTGGATCGGTCGCTGGTAATGCTGATATTTTGCCGATCTATGTCAGTGGCGGTGGCCCTGCCTTGACAACCAATTTGCTGACAGCCCGGTCGCTGGGGATTGTTAAAGACTGGCTGGGCCGGACGCTACAAGGGAACGGCGCGGTGGCCTCATGCCTGTTCCAGGTTATTTACTCCGGTTCAAACCGGTCCAATGACGCGCCGTTGGCCAGTGGGCAGGTGACAGGGGATGATCAACTGCTTTACAGCTCGGATGTGCGTCAGCCGTGGGGTCGTTTCGGAGAGGGGAGCACTCCTAACAGTGGCTCTTTCCGCAAGGATTTCAACCATAACCTTGCGTCTAATGCTATGGTTTATGTGCGCGCGTGGGATGCCGCTTCGTTCGGTGCCTCTGTGGCCTACGGAGATTCCCCTCTGTTCGCCGTCACCAATCCTGCCACGCAATTGATCGACTTCGGCGCCTGGACGGTCGGAAAACCCTTGCAGTATGGGCGTGACAGCAATGGCGACACACTGCCCGATGGGTGGAGCGTGTTGCATGGGCTTGATCCGCGGCTTCCAATTCAACCGTTGGGCTCACAAATTATTTCTGCTAAGGCCATTACTGATTTTAGCTTCCCTAATCGCGTGGTGGTCAGCACTAATTTTGTTTTTGTTGCGGATACAGAAAATGATCGGATTCAGGTGTGGGACCGCGACTTGTCAGTACGCCTGTTTATGATGGGCGGTGCTTTCGGCACCAACTTTAGTAGGCCGCGTGGGATAGCGGTGACACGGGACGGCTCACGATTGGCGGTGGCGGACACTGCAAACCGTAGAGTTCTGGTGTTTTCGGTTGATCCGGTGACGGGCGTTTTTTCCAATCTATTCCAATTCGGTAGCTATGGGACTGCCGCAGGGCAGTTTAACGATCCGATTGCCGTCGCATTCAAACCCACTGGTGAGATTGTTGTGGCAGATAGTCAGCAAAGCGGAACGTGTAACAACCGCATTCAGATTTTCAGCACGACGGGTAGCTTTGTGAGCACCTTTGGTTCTGCGGGATCGGGGGTTGGGCAGTTCAATCGGCTACTGGGTCTTGGCATAGGCGCCGACGGATCTTTTTATGCCGCTGATGGGGTTAACAACCGGATTGAGTCTTTTGACAATGCAGCGAGCTTTACCTGGCAGTTTGGAAGCAGTGGGAGTGCGCTTGGCGAGTTTAATCGCGTCTGGGATGCCCAACCCGGTCTAGCGAACTATGTCTACGTAACGGATTTCTACAATAATCGGATCCAAGTAGTGAGAACGTCTAGTCCTCGAGCCGTAGTGGGTGTTTATTCCAATGCCGGGCCTGTATTAGGTGCGTTCAACTTGCCCCAAAGCGCTTGTCCAGCTCCTGACGGCAATGTGCTCTACGTTGCTGACACCCACAAGAACCGCGTGTTGCGACTTCAGGTCACGATTGATGCCGATGGGGATGGGATGGACGACATCTGGGAGGTTCAACATGGTTTGGATCCGACGGTGAATGACGCTTTAGACGATGCGGATGGGGATGGTGTTTTGAATATTGGGGAATATCGAAACGGCTCAGATCCTCAAATTCTGACACCGGGCATCAATGTGAGAATCATGCAGCTGGGTGTGACGCCTCCGTTTTTAACGTGGCTGACCTTGTCGGGCAATACCTACCGTGTGCAAAGCACAACAAATTTAATGGAACCCAATTGGGTTGATGGAGGCACCGTGTCATCTTTGGCTGACGGGTGGTTGACATTCAGCAATTCTTTTGGCAACACCAATCGGTTACAATTTATGCGGATTCAGTGGATTAATGTTCCTTGATTTTACAAGAATTTGACAAATGACAACTAGTGAAAAGCGTATAATGACTCAAAAGCAACTTTTTAACGAAATGCGATCTTTCTGTTGATAGGGTTATAGAATGACAAAAGAGAAGAAAATTTTTTCAGCTTTAGCTGCTTTGCTCGGGGTGTTTTTGGTTTTAGTTATAGTTCACTCGCGCCGGGCAAACCCCAAACCTGTGGCAGTGCCTGAGAAAAAAATCCAGGTGATTGAAATAGCCCCCACACCACTGCCTCTCACGGGGATTGTCAGGAATGTTCGTAACGTAGATACCAATGCGCCTGGGTATACCCCTCCGCACCCCTCTACCAGTACACCTGAAACTAAAAAGGCGTTACGAGATCGGCAAAGGGTGTTTATGAAGAAGGTGATTGAGGCGCAACTGGCTAAGGAGCAGGCAGTCTATGATCAGGAGTTGCAGGAATTAGCAAAGCGGGAAATTGAAGTTCGTACGCAAGATCCGCTCGTAAGCGTTGCGTATGCAAAAGTGATTCATGTGCGTGCCGAGTACGAGGATACCTGCATGAAGTCCATTCAGGGGTATGCCGATCAAGTAAAGGAATCGACCGTGTTGCGCGCCAGTCTAGATGATATTTTGTCGCGTAAGAATAAAGGTGAGATTATCGTGTCCAATGTAGTGGCGGGTGTATACCGGCGCGTGAATGATGCCTTGTCTAAAATTAGCCGGATGCGTGACGATGCTAATGCTTCTGTTCCGGAGGTTGCGCGGGCGCTTCAGCACGTCTTTAAAGTGCAAGGCGACTATGAAGAGTGTTTGTTGAGAAACAATGAATATTCGCAGGCGAAAAAAAGGCCGGATGAAATATTGGCTGAAATTAACCGTTTGACCCACATGCAGGAGCAAAAATGAGCAGGAGAAGTAATATGAACTCTATAAAACAGTGCTTTTCAAAAGTCTTTCCCCTTGTGATCGGGCGGCTTGTTTCGGTGTTGATTCTGGCCGTGGTGTTATCGGCTACGGAGGCCCGGTCCCAGAGTCTGACCGTTCAGGTGCGTCCCACGTCCACGCCGGCGGCGGGAAGTGTTTCCCCAACCAGTTTCTTCACCATCACGAATCTTCCTCAAACGGAGCCTGTTACGGCCGACGAAAGCAATCCCGCCTATGCTTTCGATCATTGGGAACTTGTGTCTGCGAATGTGACATTTGATCTCTTTTCAAGCGCCAACGATCCATCGGTGGCTATTGTTGTGACGGACACCAATAGCCCTGCCTTGGTGCGCGCGTTTTACAGGTCGCGCGGGTTATCCTTGATTGTCACTGCCGACCCATCCAACGGCGGGTATACGTCGAATCCCGGATTAGGTACTAACTGGTTTGGCACCAATGCGTCGGTAAGTATTACGGCCACTGCCTCAAATGGTTATAATTTTGTAAGTTGGGGTGGCGCGGCATCAGGGAGCGCCAATCCTGCGACTTTCAATATGAACTTCCGACTGGCGTATTGCTCGCATTCTTAGTAATCATACCTTCCGCGGCTAAAGCTTCCGTTTCCGACCCCACTACTGAGGGGGGCTTCTC
>JBBQNS010000129.1:0-8416 GCA_038330175.1 Kiritimatiellia bacterium | reverse complement strand
GCTTCCCTTATTACCGGAATCCCGTATCGACAACCCTCCCAGTGTGGCCTGTCGCAGGTGTAAGTTGCGATCCTATGAGTGGTTCAAATAGGTCCCCATGCGCTCAGACAACATTTACACACAAAAACAGCAGCCCTCGGCACATAATCAACGGTGCTCGGCTCATAATTAGAATTGCTGCCTCAATCCGGGATAAGATGGCTGTCCACGGGCGATTCCGACGCACGCCTTGGTTCCGGCTATGCCGGGTTAGGACAATGGTATCGGAGGCAGTCCTAGCTCTTTCAGGAATTTATTGTGCTTGGCGGTCGCCTGCTGGATGGACTTCTGGATGGATACCAAGTCACGGTGAGTCGATGCCAAATCAATCTCCGGCTCCTGCACGGTCGTGCTGATGTAGCGTGAGATGTTGAGGTTGAAGCCTTCCTTCTCGATCTCCGCCATCTCCACCCGACGCGCATAGCGTTCAATGGGTTTCTTAGGTCGCTGCTGGTAGGTCTCAACGATCTTCGCAATGTGCTCTTCACGCAAGACGTTCTGGCGCTTGCCCTTCTCAAAGTACTCGGCGGCATTAATGAAGAGAACGTCGTCGTGCTTTTTGCACTTCTTGAGAACCAGGATGCAGACCGGGATGCCGGTCGAGTAGAAGAGGTTAGCAGGCAAACCGATGACGGTGTCGATATGGCCATCCTTGAGGAGCTTAGTGCGGATCTTCTCCTCGGCGCCACCACGGAAGAGCACGCCATGAGGCAGGATGATGGCCATGACGCCCTGGTCTTTAAGGTAATGGAAGCCATGTAGGAGAAAGGCAAAGTCGGCGGCGGACTTCGGGGCCAAACCGTGGTTCTTGAAACGCACGTCGTCGCCCATGTCATCCTTGGGTTCCCAGCGGTAACTGAAGGGGGGATTGGCGACGATGGCATCGAACTTGGGCATCCGGGCGGGGTTGGTCTCACGCAAGAGATCCCAGTCGTTAGTCAGTGTGTCGCCATGATAGATCTCGAACTCCGTGTCCTTCACCCCATGCAACAGCATATTCATGCGGGCAAGGTTATAGGTCGTGATGTTCTTCTCCTGGCCATAGATCTTGCCAACACCATGCGCCCCCATCTGCTTGCGTACGTTAAGCAGCAACGAGCCCGACCCGCAGGCGAAATCGAAGACGCTGCCGAGGTTTTTGACGGTGCCCGTCTTGGGTTCCTGGCTGTCGAGGGTAACGATGCGGGAGAGGATGGTCGAGATTTGTTGCGGGGTGTAGAACTCGCCCGCCTTTTTGCCCGAGCCGGCGGCGAACTGGCCGATCAGGTATTCGTAGGCGTCGCCAAGTGCGTCTATGTCGGTGGAGAACTCGGTTAATCCCTTGGCGATCTCCTTGATGATGTCGCAGAGTTTTTTGTTCTTGTCGGCGTGGGTCCTGCCGAGTTTATCGGAACCGAGGTTGATCTCGGAAAAAAGACCCTGAAAGGTGATTTCAAACGACTCATTTTCGATGTATTTGAAGCCATCCCGCAGGGTGTCGAGCAGTTCGGCACTCTGACTGCGCGCGAGGTTGGCGATATTGGCCCAGAGGTGATCCGGCTTGATCACGTAATGAACCTTACGCCGCATTTGCTTCTCGAAATCCACCACATCGCTGGGATTGTTGGCATACCAAATCGCCAGCGGCACACGGGGATCGCTTGTGGGGATAGCAGGATAATCCCGGCCCAGCTCCTTCTTTGCCGCAACCTCATAGTTGTCGGAGAGGTAACGAAGAAAGAGGAAGGCCAGCATATAATCGCGGAAGTCGTCCGCGTTCATTGCTCCGCGCAATTGGTCGGCGCTATTCCAGAGGGTTTTGCCTAGTTGCTTTTGGATTTGTTCGGTCATGAAAATCTCGCTATCTGTAAGTTTAGGTTTGGTGCGGAGTTTGACACTGGACGGGGTTATATCCATCACGCATCAGCGGGCGGCTTCGGTAAACGGCCAGCCTGTTTTTCAAGCTTCTTTACGTCAGCTTTAACGCGGCGTTCGAGCTTTTGGACATCCTCTTCCGGGAGCAAGGCCTCCGGGCGAATGCCTCGTTGGCCGAGCATTTGTCGCACGCTGGTATTATTTTGCACATGCTCCTGCGTGATGGCGGGTTCTCCACGCAGATCAGTCTGCTGCACATTGTGGTTGGTCATCTCGGTCGCCAAATTCTTGGCGGCAATCGTCAGGGTGGGCAGGAAGTCCGCCAGCGGACGGGTCTGGATGATGCCAAACTTATCCTTCATGGCCTGCGTGGTGTGCCCGCCAAACAAGGCGGCATCCCCTTTGGACCGGATGCGACCAAATCCCGCGTCGTCCACGCCACGCTCGAAACTGTTATCGGATAGCGTTTTCTCAGAGGCGCGCAATTTTGCCCGCGCCTCCAGTCGGCCCATCAGTTTCATCCGCTCCTCGATCAGCTCCTGCTTGCGCGTCTGCACGGCGAAGTAACTTTGGGCGAAGGCAATCGGCTCTTTGCGAGGGTCGCCGTTCTGGGCAATCAGGTAGCACGCATAGCGGGTGAGCATAAAGTCCTCGATCTCACGCTGACCGCCCTTCCCATGGGTGATCAATTTCGTGACGCCACGAAAATGATGCCCCGGCTCGTACCCGGTTATTTTGCAGGACTCAATGGCACGTTGGATGGCTGTCAAAAAATTCTCCCAGCGGGCGTAGCCGAGGGGATCCTGCAAATCGCGGGCGAACCAGAACTCCACCTCGGTCGCATCGGGGTGACTCTGGGCCAGCGCATCGAACTGACTTTGCATCTGAAGAATGAGTTCTTTGTTCATAAATGTGAGGCCTCCTCCGGGGATGGAAAGAGCTGCTGCATCAGCCCCTTCTTGCGGGTCTTGAGGGCTTCGAGTTTCCTGGCTTCGGAAGCAATCAACTCATCACAGAAATCGTCCGCGTTCATCGCGCCGAGCAGTAGGTCGGTGATATTCCAGAGAGTTTTGCCTAGGCGTTGTTGGTCTTGGGCGGTCATGCGGATTTCCTGGTGTCATGCGGAGCGGCAACGCGCAAGTCCGCTGGCGGGATACGGGTTAGTTTTCCATCCTTCACAATGATAAGACGCGTGTTGGTTTGGATGGCAGTCTGCCGTGCCAATTCAGCGGCGTGGCGCATGGCGACTTGCGAGGCGCGCAAATCTGGGTCTTTGGCATTGGATATATCTTTAGTCTTCATTGATTTCCTCCCCACTCCAGCAAAAATTGGACTTGCTCCTACATTATCATACTTTGCCCAAGCATCCCCCGCCGACTTAAATTTCTGTTCAAAATTGCGTTTCCCAGCGGTGAAACGCCGACGAATGACGCTTTCAGGAATGTTGTGCCCTCCCTGACGCACCCGCTCGGCGACTCGGGCAATCGCTACTTCGGGATTAGTCCCTTACGACTTGAATCAATCGAATTTCGGCTACGATATTTTCTGACTGCATCATAAACTATTGCACATCAGATTGATGCGAAACAGAAAATCAACATGGATATTCAGGATGTTCAGGATAACTCGGTAAGATAAAGATCGAGTTTCTCAATTCTATCCTGAATATCCTGTATATCCATGTAGAAATGATTTTTAATTTTGGTTCCGGCTAATCCGGGTTAGGATTACGAACGGAGATAATTATGGCTCAAACAATTAAGATCGATGAAAACGGGTTGCATGTGGTTATCAACATTACCCCTGAAGGAGATGTACGTCTGTTGCACTTCGGGGCGACTCCCTTTGAGCCAGCCACCATTCGCGAAAACGAACAACATCCGTTTCGGCTGGTCGAGATTCAAACGACCGGTGAAAATCGCGATGATCACCATGGCCAGAAACATACCGGGACCCTCCCCGGCAAGCGCTTGCGCTACGTGAGCCATACCGATACACGCAATTCCGCAGGTCGTAAATTAGCCATTGAACTGAATGAAGCCGCACTTAACGTAATTTGTCACTGGCAGTTTTATGACGGCGTTGCTGTCGTTCGTGCCTGGACCGAGGTGCGTAACGATTCTCAAACTGACATCGGGCTGGAGTATGTATCCAGCTTCTGCCTGACGGGGTTATCCAAGGAAGGCGGCCCCTCATGGGAAGACCAGACTCGTTTGCACATCCCGCATAATGCCTGGTTCGGAGAAGCTCAATGGCGGTCTTATCGCTTGCCGGATCTGGGTCTAAGCCCCGTTGCCGGATTCTCTATGAAACGGTTGAGCTACGCCAACACCGGCACCTGGTCGACGGCTTGTTATTTGCCTATGGGGTGCTTTGAAAACAAGGCGGCGGGTACGACCTTAGTCTGGCAGATCGAGAACAATGGCTCATGGCACTGGGAGATCAGTGATATTGCCTCGAATCTCTATCTCCAACTCAGTGGGCCGACGTTCAATGAGAACCATTGGTGGAAAGCCCTCAAACCGGGCGAATCTTTTATTTCCGTCCCCGTTGCCGTAGGGTGCGTGGCAGATGGATTTGATGCCGCCATCGGAGCCATAACCCAATATCGACGCGCCATACGTCGGCCCAATCGTGACAACGAGACGTTGCCGGTCATCTTTAATGACTATATGAACTGCCTGATGGGTGATCCGACCACGGCGAAACTCCTGCCTCTGATTGATGCAGCCGCTGCCGCAGGTATAGAATATTTCGTTATCGATGCCGGCTGGTACGCGGATGGCGGCTGGTGGTCGGATGTCGGGGAATGGCTGCCATCGGCACGCCGGTTCCCGGGCGGACTCAAGGAGCCTCTGGATTATATCCGTAAAAAAGGCATGATTCCCGGCTTGTGGCTGGAATTGGAAGTCATGGGGGTCGATTGCCCATTGGTAAATAAAGTGCCGGACTCGTGGTTTTTCATGCATCGCGGCAAACGTGTCATTGATCACGGACGGTTCCAACTGGATTACCGCAATCCTGAAGTGGTTGCCCACGCCAACCGGGTCATCCAACGGCTCGTGGAAGAGTACGGTGCCGGCTATATCAAGATGGATTACAATATCGACGCAGGCCCGGGAACAGATGTGTCGGCAGACAGTCTCGGGGACGGCCTATTACAACACAACCGAGCTTATCTGGCCTGGCTTGATGCGATTTTTGCCCGATACCCGGAATTGGTGATTGAGAACTGCGGCAGTGGCGGCATGCGCATGGATTACGCCTTGCTGAGCCGACACAGCATCCAGTCGAGCAGCGACCAGCAGGATTACCGAAAGAATGCGGTGATCGCCGCATCGTGTCCCACCGGCGTCACGCCTGAGCAATGCGCCGTTTGGTCCTACCCCCTGAAGGAGGGTGACCGTGAAGAAGTAATTTTCAATATGGTCAATGCTTTGTTGCTGCGGATTCACCAAAGCGGACATCTGGCCGAGATCAGCGCCGAACGCAGCGCCCTGGTGAAAGAAGGCATCGATTGTTACAAGCGGATTCGTCAGGATATCCGAACCAGTCTGCCGTTCTGGCCGTTGGGTCTTCCCAAATTGGAAGATCCGTGGGTCTCGCTTGGTTTGCGGTGCGGCCCGAAATCCTATTTGGCCGTGTGGCGCATGGCGGGCAGCCAACCGAGCTGCACCTTTCCCTTGCTTCGGTATCAAGACAAGCCGGTGAACGTGACGCTGGCCTACCCCGTTGGCGGTGATTGCCAGTGGAAGTGGTGCGCAGGCAGTGGCTCCCTTTCCGTAACGTTCCCGCAAATTAATACCGCACGGTTGTTTGAAATCATGTAAGGAAGGATTCACGGGAACACGGTCAGGTCGGCGTGTGGCTTTTCTCGAGTTGCCGAATGCCATCTGCAATATACTGGTAGGCGGCTATCACCGTGAATCCTGCTGCCATCCCAAGGACCCAAGGGAACCCAGCAGCTGGCGCTTGCCCCAGAACCCATAGAATCAGCCCCATCTGAAAGAAAGTCGCTATTTTCCCTGTGATACGTGGCCGGACTTCAGTGTGACCCACCACCACATGGATCACCACCGAACCCAGCACCAGGAAGACGTCGCGGCTGATAACGAGGAACACATACCAGAGCGGCAGATGTGGGTTAAAACATTGGGATCCCCATGAACCGGTCAGCAGAATCAAGGATGAGATGAGTAAGGTTTTGTCTGCCAGAGGATCCAGCAAAGTGCCAAGTCGTGTGATCTCATTGCGTGAGCGGGCAAAGTAACCATCCAATGCATCGGTAAAACTGGTTATGACAAACAACATGAGCGCGAACCAACGGTACATTTCTTCAGGATGACCCTCATTAACGCTCTGGATATAATAAAGCGCCATCAGGATATAGACCGGTATAAGCAATAGCCGCCCAATGGTAATGCGGTTCGCAAGAGTAAGATGTGAGGCTAAAAGCATTCTCATGTGACGTCTTCTCCCAAAACACGCTCTATAACATCCAACAACTGGCGCTCGGTATATGGTTTTGCAATAACCCCTTTAAACCCATAAGAGTCGTGATTTGCCAAAATGGGTCCTTCCGCGAATCCACTTGAAACGATCGCCTTCACGCGGGGATTGATCACTAAAAGGCCTTTGATCACTTCCTGCCCCCCCATCCCGCCCGGGATAGTAAGATCCAAGATGACCACATCAAACGGATCACCGGCATCAAAGGATTGTTTATACATCTCAAGGGCCTCGTGCCCCTCTAACGTTGTCTTTACAACACAACCATTCCGGCCCAACCAACGTGAAATAAATTCACAGATCGCCACCTCATCATCTAATACTAAGATTTTAGCGGATCGTTTCATCGGGGTTAATTTATCGCTCGGGCCCTGGGCTTTTAGTGGAATCAGTGAGTCACACGCAGGCAGATGGACCGTAAAGGTGGTCCCTTTGCCGGGCGCCGATGCCACGCCAATATGTCCACCATGTTTAGAGATAATCGAATAGGCCGTGGCCAAACCTAAGCCCTGTCCGGATTGTTTGGTAGTGAAATAGGGATCGAAGATCCGGCTCACGGTTTCCTGAGCCATGCCTACCCCTTCATCTTTCATCGTAATCTTCACATACTTACCCTGCGGGAGCCCTGGGATGGCATTCAGAGGGACGTTCACATTCTCCAGCACAATTATGAGCCCCCCTCCATTCGGCATCGCTTGACGGGCATTGATGACAAGGTTAGAGATAACCTGTTGAATTTGTCCTTTATCGGCTTTGACCACCCAGAGATCTGACTCGGCCTTGACCCTCAGCATGACAGTACTACCGGAAAGGTCAAATTGCGCAACGTCCTCAACGACGGGACCTAAACTGACGGCTTCCTTGACAGGGTCGCCCCCTTTGGAAAAGGTCAATAACTGCTTAGATAGCCGAATGGCCCGCCCCATGGATTTTTCTGCATCTTCAAGAGCCTTGAAGCCCGGCTGCTCTTTCACAAACTCATTTTTAGCTAGAGCGATATACCCGAATATCCCCATCAGAATATTGTTAAAGTCATGTGCAATTCCCCCTGCTAGCGTCCCCACGCTTGTGAGTTTTTGCATTTTCTGCAGTTCAGCCTCAATCCGCAAACGTTCAGTGACATCCCTCGCCGTCGAAATGGCTCCGATAATTTTTCCCTGTTCATTTTTCAACTCTTTGCACCACCAGGCCAGAAGTCGAATCTCACCGTCTTTACGCCGCTGCCAGCTCTCGATGTAAACCACTTTCGCTTTACCGTCAAACAAGGACTGGAACAATTGATCGGTGTCTTGGCTCCCTTCAAAATAGTGCGCAGCCGCCTTTCCGAGAACATCCCCGCCGAAAAATTCGAGCCCGACCGAATTCGCCCACGTATAAACCTTGTGGGTATCCACCTCCATAATAATGTCAGGAATGGCAGAAAGAATGGCCTCCTGACGTAAAGAAAGCGTTTGCATAGATAACAAACTGGTTTTTAACTCAGCCGTACGTTCCTCAACCCGTTGGCGCAGGACGCGATTCCAAACGAATAAAATCAAAAGCACCAGAGCTAAACTGCCCGCGATCTCCGAAGAATATCTCATTAAAAACGGATCTTCACCGAGCGACGCACCAAACCATTTGGCTTCAATCCGCAAAAGTTCGCTGGGCGAAATTTTCTTAAACTCGTCATCCACCAGTTTGAGCAATTCTCCGTCCCCTTTTTTAACAGCGCGGTGAAAATAGCCGACATTTAGAGGCGCAGTTTGCCGGTATAGATCCTGCATACTGAACTTATGCAAATAGTAAAGACAAGGCGGCGCATCCATCACGAATACCGTCACCTTAAGTTCCTTCGCCGCCAAAATGACCTCCTGGTAGCTCTTGAAATATATGCCGCTTCCGGGTTTTGTGTGGGTAGCCCCTATAGGTTGTGGTGTTAACATGGTGAAAACCTGATGCGGGGTTGAGCAGGCGGCACAGGAAGCAGATCAAGGCCGCCGCAGTGGAAGTAGATGGCCGTCTTGTAGTGCTC
>JBBQNS010000128.1:0-8422 GCA_038330175.1 Kiritimatiellia bacterium | reverse complement strand
GCACGCCCGCCACGCCCGCACCCACTACCACTACCTCGCAGGTCAGGTTCATATCACAGCAGGCGCCGCGCCTCCTCCAAAACAACGCGCGCCTCTTCGTCGGTGAGCAGGCCATCCACGTAAGACAGGATGACGTTCATTTTCTTGCCATATTGGTTCACGAAAAGGCCAAGGCCCGGCGGAACAGGTACTAACGGCATGTGAATCAGATTAGCCACAGATGCCTCCATAAACTGCGTGGCGCCATAGCCTTTTCCGACGCAGGTGAATCCTAGCGAGGCAAATTCGCCCCGCAATGGCTTTAACATCAGGCGGCCTAATAAGCGGGTGGGTAGGATCCGCATCAACATACTTGATTCGTACAATGCTTGCGGGAACCCGCTTTTGACTTGCTCGTACATCTGCGTGCGAAGGGAGTCAAGCATCTGGTGCCGGTCCCCGATCTGGGAGGTTGGAATCCGGAATAAGAGGAAGGACAGGTGATTGAAAAAAAGATGGGCTGCTGCCGTAGCCGGGGTTCGAAGGTCAACCGATACAGAGACCAGATAGTCGCGTCCGGTCGCTTTGGCGCGGACGAAGGCGGGATGGACCGCTTGGAGCGCGGACGCTAATGCATACGGCATAAACATCAGGAAGCCCGCTTCCCGATCCGCGCGCTCCACGATCGAGGCGGTTTCTTGTTCGTCAAATTCGAGAACGCGAAAGCGAAGCGAGCGTCCCTTTAGCGCAACGGGGCGAGGTAGAATCATCAGGGCCGTCTCGGTCATGCCTCGTAGCCGTCTTATCAATTGTTTGCCCGCTTCGAATTTGCGCATCCAGTTTGAAAGGTGGGCCGGTTCGGTGCGAGCCAGTTTCGCAAAGCGAGTTTGGCAATCCTGGCCGGTGGACCAGTGGTGGAAGAGATCGAGAAATGCCTCCGCTCCAGGAGCGTCGAACAGCTGGTGGTCAAATTGTGCGGCGACACGGTGCCGGTCTTTGGATATGCGATAGACCCGGAAGACGAGATGGGGGCTGGTCTCCGGAAGGGGGTCATTTACCCCTTGCTCTAATAGGCTAGCGATTTGATTTTCCGCAGCTTGCACCAAGTCGACTTTAACGCGGATTTGATCCCCAGAACGCGGCATTTTCCAATAGGGCGCTAGGGTCCAATCGCGTGCAGCGTATCCGCCAAGTTCGGGGAATTCCTGAACGAATTGTTCCATGGAGGACTTGAAGCGGTTGAAGTCAAAGGGACCATGTAGATCGAGTACCACTTGAAAGGTATAGTGCCGACCGGTGACGGAGTGAACCAGGCGGTCAAGCGTCTGGATCGTCCAATCCATTCCGGTTAGATAGCGCCGGTTTTTAGAATACGGCAGCCGAAATTTCATCCCGCTAGGCCTTTACTGATGCGTCTGGCAAGTGCCCCGAGAGTCTCGAAGTCTTCGCGAGCGAGGCCGGATTCAATGAGGCGGAGATTAAATCTTTTTTCGATGACCACAAGTAATTCGACAAACCCCATGGAATCCATGCCCATTTCCGGCAGGGATCGATCCGGTTTTACGGCGGCAGGTTCCATTCCTAGAATAATGGCCACTTCATCAATCAATTTCGTTTCGATGGCAGAAACAGACGAGTCCATATTACGCATGCCCCTTTGTGTCATTAACCTTTATTAGCTGGTTCAGATCGATGGAGACTATACTGAAGCGCGGTTTCAGTGTCCATTCGTGACTCGAAAAACGCCGTACCGGCCCGCATCATCCAAGCTGGAACAAAGCACGTTTGAAAGTGGCTTTGGCCCAGTGGTGTCGCTTATAAGAATGGTCGCTGGATTTTCTCGCACGGGAGCGGCATACACTCGCTGCTGCTTCAACATCAATGCTGCGACGGCGGCATGAAACCCGCTGATCACCGGAATGCTCCCGAATAACGGGGCGTACCCCGTGACCGGCACAGTCGGAATCACCAGATGGCGATAGGGCTGTTCATTATGGGTCAGACCGCAAGCATCAAGGATTTGAAGATCGATTCCTGAGGTGGGGGCCGACGCATTACAAGTCATATCCGTCAGGTTGCCATAGGCCTTGCCTGCCGCTTCCCTGGTGACCAGAAAAAAAGCGCTCCCTTCGCCGGGGACCGCTTCTGGTTTTTGTGAAAATGCAAAAGGTTTGATGCGACCATCGGCGGCGGGATGGAGCATTCGGGCGCAGACATGCTGCATCACGGCGCCTAATTCTTCGGTAACGCCGACCAAAACGGCATCACATCGCCGCTCCGCCAGCCAGATATCGGCCAGGATGAGCGCTTGATGAAACGCAAACCGGAAATGGGTTACCGTCAGTGTGGGGCCTCGCGCCTCCAGCGTCATGGCGATGTAGGACGCCGCCGCATTGTGGACTGAATGTGAAAAGGCGGTGGGTGAAACCGCCGCATCGCCGAAATCGAGAATACCATCAAGAAAACTGAACGTCGTGGCATGCGGCCCCAAAGCCGTGCCGACAATCACGCCCAGTTTCGAACGGTCGAGATGGGGGCTCAAGCCGCTGTCGTCAAGGGCGTCGCAGGCGGCTAGGACGGACATGCGGGTGAAGCGGTCTGCTCGTCGCGCTTTGGCCAAGACGGTTTTGTCGGTTAGCGTCTCGGCTGACACCGGGTAGACGGGAAGGGTGCCTGGATCCACGCCCCGCACCTCGACCGTTGCGGGCGCGACCCAGCCTTGTTCCAAAGCTTGCTCCAGTGCGGCTATCCCGCGTCCACGGGTGTGCACGAGCCCCATTCCCGCCACATTCATGCGCACCGTCCTATCACCAATGCGGCGTTATTGCCGCCGAAGGCTAGGGCCGTTGAAAGTGCCCAACGCCCCGAAATCGTCGTACGTTCCCGAACGGCGCCAATGGGGATTTCTGCGTCTTGATTCTCAAAACCTGGGCTAGCAGGTATCCAGCCTTCGCTCAGCGCCAGTGCTGTGAAGGCGGCCTCGAGCGCGCCGGCCGCCCCCAGCGTGTGCCCGGTGAACCCCTTGGTGGAAAGTACTCTGATGTCCGGACCGAACATCCGGGCCAGCACACCACCTTCGACTTTGTCGTTATCGCGCGTGGCGGTCCCGTGGGCGTTGACGAAGGTGATTTCGGAGGGCGCTATGCCCGCATCGGTGAGGCTGATCCGAATGGCGGCTTCCAAGCCGGTCCCATCCGGGCGGGGAGCGGTGAGATGGTGTGCGTCGCAAGCGGCGCCGTAGCCGGCAATGCACCAGGTCGGCGTTACCTTGCGCCGTTGCGCGGACGCCGCAGTTTCCAGAATCAATACCCCGGCGCCCTCACCGAGGTTGAGCCCCTGTCGATCGCGGTCGTAGGGGCGGCAGGGTTCACTACTGAAGACGCTAAGCGATCTGAATCCGCAAATGGGAATGCGGCTCAACTCATCGGTGCCGCCTGCAATGACCAGATCGCACAAGTCCGCCCTTAGCCACCCCATGGCTACGCCGATAGCGTCTGCGCTTGATGAACATGCATTGACGACGGTCAGAGTGGGGCCGGTGGCTCCCGTGGCACGCGCTACGGCCTCGGCGGGATTACCTTTTAGGAATGAGGTGACAGGGCCCAGTTCGGGCAGGCCGGTTTGGCGATACGCCGTGTAAAAATCGATATCATTAAGCTGGCTCGCCACTGTGGTTCCCAGACACACGCCCACCCGGTATCCCGAAAGATCTGGCCCCAGGTGCGCCCCAGCAAGAGCTTCGGATAAGGCATGTCCACAAAGCCGGAGACTGCGTGATCCCGCCAGAAAACCGCCGAGCAATGTCGGGGCCTCAAATATCGGAAAATCCAAGGGGGTGAGGCGGGGAGTGGTGCGGCTCAGGTTTCGCCGACCAGCGGCAAAGCCGACCAGCGTCTCAGGCACATTCGTGCCCGCCGCCGACACGACGCCCATCCCGCTGACAAATACCGGTTCGGTCACTTCTGGCCTTGTTTGGTGTCGTAGATATAATTCGCGAGGGTCGTTACAGAGCGGAAGATCTCTCGCCCTTGTTCCATATCCTTCACATCGACGCCAAAGTGACGTTGTAGAATGACGACGATCTCAACGGCGTCCAGCGAGTCCAGGCCAAGCCCTTCGCCAAAGAGCTGATCATCATCCTTGATCTGTTCCGCAGTAACGCCTTCCATATTGAGATTACTGACCAGTAGTTCCTTCAATTTGGCGCGGATGACAATCAATTCCTCTTCACGATTTTCGCTCTGCATACGATTCTCCCTCTTAAGACCTGTTTCCGTTGGATCGCAGGCATCTTTGGCTTTTCTTCTTAGTTTTTCAAGTTCGCATTCACTGGCGTCCCCGGTTTTTCCCAGAGATCGTGAAAAAGGAAACATTGTTCCGGGTATTTCTCAAGGTAACGCTCTAGCAAGTTCGCAAAAGCCTGTACCCATCCGCGCAACTGGTCGCGCTTGGGACTTCCAGGCAAGTAATGGGGCTGGGTAACGGAGGCGACCTCCACGAGGTAGTCATGTGTTCCGGTCTTGGCGGACAAGATAACGATGGCCCGACAGTTGGCCATGGCGGCGATATGAAACGCCCCTGAGGCAAAGGCCGCGCGATCCTTCAGGAAATCCACTTCAATTGGGCTGAACCCGTAGCTCCGATCGCCCATCAGGGATACGATTTCACCCCGATCTAGGGCCTTCATGATCTCGACGACGCCACCGAGGTAGCCTTCCGGAGAAATAATACCTACGGTCTGTTTGGATTCGTCGAGTCGCAACGAGGATTGGACGGCAGGATTATCTTCGGGACGCATGACTAAATTTACCTTGCGCTGAAAGCCGCTGAGGTAATTCATCACCGCCTGCCAGTTCCCCAGATGAGCGGTGACGAGCACAAAGCCTTTTGGGTCAGCCATCAGACTGCGCAAATTGGCTTCGCCTTCGATCTGTGTCCGAAAGGATGCGGCCCCGGATATCAAGGCGTAGCGGTCAATCAGGGTGCGACCTTGACTAATGAAAAGCCGGTAGACATCCCATTTTAAGCGTACGGGGGAATGCCCGGGCCAACGTCGCTTTAAATAGGCGAGCGCGGCGCTTACGGCAGGGCGGTCGAACAGGAGATAGTGGAAACAGACAAAATAGAGCAGCCCATAGGTGCCGCGCAGCCCGAAAAAACGCACGCTCACTCTGAAAATCCAAAATCCCAGGGCATTCCCCCGTTGCCTAACTTTGATTTTGCGTGAGGGTTCCGGGTTCATCGTGCTTTTACCCGTTCTTTGGACTCGAGGAGCTTCCAGCTCAATGCGGCGCCGAAGGTGTAGTTGTATTTGGATTTTACTAACGGGCTATCTTCATAAACGGCGCCTTCGCAATTATCGAGCCGGGTGAATAAAGAGAAAGAGACGCCGTCAAATAGTTTCCTGGAAACCCACCCGGAAACGGAGCAGCCGCTATAGCCCCCTTCACTTTCGTAGGCCGGCCGATCCGGGCGCGCGTAAAGCGGATCGACATCATAAAAATAACTGTGATATTTTTGATCTGCGAATTCCAGACTACCCTTTAAGCCCAAGTTCCAAGGGGATCCGGCGCGAGGGGTGAAGCGGGCCAGCACAATGCTTAAGGCTCCTCGTTCGCCTTCATAACCGGGGCTGAGGTCATCCATATCGATCGAGATGGCGGCACGGGCCGCCGCCTCGAGATACAGTGCCGATAATTTCTTCCCGCGGTACAGAAACAAACGGAAGGCAGGCCCCACTTCAATCAGGGGGTCCAGCTCCGGCATGCCTTGTCGCGCGCTGGCGCCGTCGCCGACAGGTGGGTTTCCGCTCAGGGAGAGTTCGGTCTCTATCCAGGTTCCCTTATAGAATAGGCCCCGTAAGCCGTCGCGATCCGCTTGCAGGAAGTCGCCCCGATATATGAAAGAAGGCACCGGAAAAACATACCACTTGTACTCATCCGATCCGCGGTAGTAGGGGATGCGTGAGCCCAAACCAAACACCCCGATTTCCCATTTCGGCAGGGATGGGATGCCATTGGTTTCAGCGGCCCGGCAACTCCCTTCGCTGGCAAGCCAGGCCCCTATGATTAAAAGAAGCGCAATTTTAATTTTCATTTGGAATTCTTTCTACGTAAGCCGATGGTCACCGCAAATACCAGAAACCCAATTAATATGGCAAGAAGAGGGGCTGCTACTAGCGAGCCGAGAAACCATTCCCATACGCGTTGGGGTGCCTGCTGTCCCCACGCTTCCCAGGTGAATTCGCGCAACCAGTGGCCATGTCGCATGAAGTAGCCCAACTCCACGCAAAGGAACGGGACGAGCGGCGGCATGCAGAGATTCTGGATGGCCACCGCCATCACTCGATTGAGATTCAAGCGCGTGGCGACATATAAGATCACGACGGTATGCAGGGAGATCAAAGGTAACGTGGCTAGAAACACGCCCACCCCCGCCGCCATACCAAGTTCGCCTGGCGTAGCATGTTCAAGCAGGAGCGTTTTAAAGAATGAGAGGGGATGCCGGAGAAGCCGGTGCCAAGGCGTTTCCTCGCGCGGCACAAGTCGCCGTTGGGGCCACGGCACTAGCCGTTGAGCTAGAAGCATGACATGGCGATGGGTGAGCCGGAGATTGTCGAGGAAAGGCCGGAAGTGCGAGATCCGCTTTCCAGGGGGGGCATAGGTTACCCCGATGTCGATAGATTTCACGTCGAGGCCCGCCCAGGCGGCCCGTGCCAAAACCTCGACTTCAAAATCGTAGCGGCTCGAATCGAAATTTAACTGCGATAGATAATGAACGGGATAGGCTCTGAACCCGCTCTGAGTATCTTTCATTTTGATGCCGGTCTCCAGTCCGAGCCAAAAGTCTGAAAACCGCATACCGAACCGGCTACACGCTGGCACGTTAGGTGCATTCATGTTGCGGGCTCCGAGAATGATCGTTGTGGATGACGTTTCCAGAATCGGCAGAAACTTGCAGATGTCAGTGGGGTGATGTTGCCCGTCGGCATCCAGTGTGATCATGAAATCGCCGCCCTGCTCCTTTACATACTTGAGCGCGGTCAGGAGGGCTTGGCCCTTTCCTTGGTTGGTGGGATGGCGCAGGATCACGATATCGGTGCCCGAGAAAAGCGCGGCGACATCGGTGTCGGTGCTACCGTCATCGATTACGAGTACATGGGGTAATTCCTGGCGGCAAGCCAAGGCCACCATCTGTACGGTGGTTCCGTTATTGTATACAGGGATGACGGCCCAGGTGCGGGCTTGAATGGATGTAATGTCAGACCCCATTTTTGCAGATTTTATTATCGGCCCCGTTTTTAGGTTTCGCGAGCAAGTCCCATAAGGAACCACTGTACCCGAGTTTGAATAAAAAGTGGAGTTTGGCCTCGATCGCATCTGGCGGGAAAACAATATGGCGGATTTTTGAAAACGCATCAGTGAGTGTTTTTTCCATCCACACGCGATCCACCAGAGGGGAAAGGTAGTAGACTGGCTCCAATAGGGATTGATCGGGCGCGATCAATCCCTCGCGTAAGGCTATTTTTTCCAGTCCCGTATCGGGCAGAATCCGAATTCCCATAAACACGAAAATCGAGGTGCGCGGCAGGCTTTTCAGGTTTTCGATGCCTTCAAGTACTGTTGCTTGCGTTTCGCCAGGACAGCCGAACATAAAGTAGTGCGCTGTGGCCACGCCTTGTTCTAAAAATAGTGCGTTGCAGCGTATCACCTCTTCAAATGTGAAGTTTTTTCCGATGCCGCGCAAAGTGGTATTGGAAGGGGCATCGGAGCCAATCTCAGCTGCCATCAGGCCCGTTTGGCGCATCTCGGCGATAATGGCCGAATCGAGTTCGTCATTAGGTTTAAAAAAAGCAGTCCAGGGAATTTTGACATCACGACGTTTCATCTCAGCCACAACAGCGCGGTAGTGTCCGCGGTTGTCATTGAACACGGAATCAGTGAAGAAAATATACTTGGCCCCATGCTCTCGTACCAAGCGTTCCATATCGGTGACGACGGCGGCCGGGTCACGCTCCCGGATCGTGTGTCCTTCCAGATTTGGATAGGTGCAGTAAATGCACCCGTGTTCACAGCCACGCTTGGTTTGGACCGACGCCATGTGCCCGCTTTTGAGATAGAACTCTACCATGTCGTGGTCGTAATCCGCAGGGGGGATGTCGTGCCCGGTAAGGGCGGGCTTCGCGTGCAGAATGCGCTCCTGTGGGTAGCGTCCCTGTTCCGCTTCGGCAACGAAATCGCGGAATACCTGCTCGCCTTCGCCCGTTACGCCGTAATCGGCTCCAACTTCTGCGAGGATCGGGCCCGGCATGACGGAAAATCCCGATCCGCCTAAGACGATTTTAACCGACGTTTCTTCTCGTACGACGGTCACAATGGCCCGGACGGTGTCGATGTATCGCTTTTCATTCAGGAGGTTGACGTTATCTACATTTCGGATGGAT
>JBBQNS010000127.1:0-8732 GCA_038330175.1 Kiritimatiellia bacterium | reverse complement strand
AGCAACGCAAAAAAGCGGCTTAACCAGCTGTTTTTTCAAAGTGAACTTGATGCTAAGAAAACAAGCGGCAGGTTCTGTCAAAATATGGCGGTTTTATAGAAGTTTTTGAAGATCGGCAATTAATGCAAGCGATTGGTGGCTAAAATTACCCCTGAAGAAAATTCGATTTTGGAGAAAATCATAAAAACGGCTTATTTGGGACAGGCTCTATATAGCGCTGCTGTCCCTGATTATGGAGGTTAACCAGAGGCAGATAAAACTACCGCGCACTCCTGCCATTTGGCTCGCTATTGGGCTTTGGATTGCCACGATTATATCGCATATAGCCAATGGTTATTTCCAAGGGATGCTGGATACGATCCCTGATTCATTTAAGTTATGTTTTTTTGTAGTATTGTTGGTTACTGTGGTAGACCGCGTGGAAAGGGTGAGGGCGGTCATCATCATCATGGTGGCGTCCGCAGTGATCATGACTTTTCACTGTCTGATGCAGCAGCGACTGGGCTATGGGTTTGCCGGACAACCCCCGCTTCTCAGGTATAGGCCTCTCATAGATCAATGGCAGGTGCAAAGTCAGTTTTTCGGGATATTTTCGGATCCCAATGATGTTGGGCAATGGTTCGCCGCCACGTTTCCGCTGGTGTTCGCCATTCCGCGCAGGCTGAATCCTGTTTCATTAATGATATGTGGCGTGGTGGCGTGGTATCTATTTTTGGGGCTGGATGCGACACATTCGCGGGGGGCTCAAATTGCGTTTGCCGCCATGCTTGCCACGCTAGTTTTCCTTAAACTGCCTACCCGTTGGTTCCCCTATGTGATGATATTGGGTTTAGGAGGGGTGCTGGTGCTATGTGCTTTGAAAGGCGGGGGGCTTTTGGATGCTTCTGCACAAGAGCGGGTTGTATATTGGGGGATGGCTAATAGGGAATTTAAGCACCATCCTGTTTTTGGCATCGGATATAACATGTTTTGGGTTGTGACAGGCGGGAGGCACGCCGCCCATAATGCTTTTGTATCCTGCTACACTGAAGTGGGGCTATTTGGCTATTGGTTTTGGTTTGGCCTGCTTCAGTTGGCGGTAATAGGTGCTTGGCGCACCCGAATGGCTCTGAAAAAGGTCCGCACAGGGCCACAAGCCTATCTTAAGCGGGTGGCAGGCTTGGGGCTTGCCTCTCTTGTGGGGTTTGCGGTCGGCGGCTATTTTCTAAGTCGTGCGTTTGTATTTCCATTATTCTTTCTGGTCGGGCTTCTCAATACATTTCCGCTAATTGCTTCAAAGATGTTGCCAGAAGATCACCCCCCCCTGATTGAGGCGCGGAAAGACGTCTTTGGGATAGGGACAGTCACCTCATTATTTAGTGTGCTATATGTGTACTGGACGATCCTAATCTTAAACAAAGCATTTTATGGATGATGGAAAAATATGAACCAAGATCACACACCGGACAAGTCCGTTACTGAGATCAATGCCATGACCGGCTGGATCCCGCTTAATCTCGGCGAATTGTGGCTTTATCGGGACCTTCTGTTTTTCTTCCTGTGGCGCGATCTCAAGGGAAAGTATCGGCAAATGGCCTTGGGTCCCTTATGGATTTTTGTGGGCCCGGTGGTTAATATGCTTTTGTTCACTTTGATATTTGGAAAGCTAGCCGGTCTAGGTCCGGAGGGGGTGCCTTATCCCTTGTTCAGCTTCACGGCCCTGCTCGTGTGGGGCTTGTTTTCGGGGACGGCACAGGCGACGGCAAGCAGTCTAATGGATTCGAGATTTTTGATTTCAAAAGTCTATTTTCCTAGATTGGTGATGCCCCTGGTAGGGATGTTGACGAGTGTTTTTAATTTCATGATTTCGCTCCTGATTCTCATTGCCTTGATGGGGTATTACCGCTGGATGCCGGGTCCTGAACTGATATTTCTCCCTGTCTATCTCCTGCTGGCGATTGTATGCGGGATGGCATTGGGATTGTGGTGGGCCGCTTGGATTGTGCATTATCGCGATTTGCAGATGATTCTCGATTATTTGCTCAAGGCGTTGATGTACGCCTGTCCGGTTGTTTACGCCAGTTCCTTGGTCCCCGAACAATGGCGTAATCTGTATTATATGAACCCAATGGCAGATGTGGTTGACGGGGTTCGCTGGTGTCTATTGGGAATGGGGGCTCCGCCCTGGAGGTTGGTTGTATTGGGTTTCGTGGTGGCCATCCCCATGTTGATTTTAGGGGCCTACCATTTCCGCCGGACTGAACGCAACATTGTGGACATCGCATGAAAAAGACTTCAGATGTCAGACCGTTAAAAATATAGTTTTCATGTAGGGCCGTCGCTTGCGACGCGCCGCAGGCGGTAAAGTGGGATCGAATCCACCTATTTTAAAGACTTTCAACTCGCTTTCGGCGATCCGCAATTCGGTTATGATATTTCCTGACTGCATCATAAACTATTGCACATCAGATCGATGCGAAACAAAAAATCTACATGGATATTCAGGATAACTCGGTAAGATGAAGATCGGACTTCTCAAAACTATCCTGAATATCCTGTATATCCATGTAGAATTGATTTTTAATTTTGATCCCGACTATGTTGAGTTAGGCTAAGAGAAAATATTCCCCATGACTGATTCTATCATCACCGTAGAAAATCTTGGCAAAAGTTATCGAATTGGAAGGCGGCGGCAGCGCCCAAAAACAATGCGAGAGGCCATGAAGCGGTTAGCTGGTGCTCCCTTTTCATATTTAATGGAACGTCTTCGCGATCCCACTGAAAACGAGATCTTATGGGCGTTAAGAGGTGTTTCTTTTGAGGTTAGGCGCGGAGAAGTGCTGGGCATTATCGGGCGGAATGGTGCCGGTAAAAGTACCCTACTTAAAATATTATCACGAATCACGGATCCTACAGAAGGCCGGGCGCGAATCTGCGGGCGTGTGAATAGCTTGTTAGAAGTGGGGACTGGGTTTCATCCTGAGCTAACAGGGCGCGAGAATATCTATATGAATGCCGCTATGCACGGAATGCGCCGAGCTGAGATTAACGATAAAATGGATGAGATCATAGCCTTTGCTGAAGTCGAAAAATTTATAGAGACTCCGGTCAAACGCTACTCAAGTGGAATGTATACGCGGTTGGCGTTTGCCGTTGCAGCCCATCTCGAACCTGAAATCTTGTTGATCGATGAAGTATTGGCGGTTGGGGATGTTTCTTTCCAAAAGAAGTGCTTAGGCAAGATGGAAAGTGTTGCCAAAGAAGGACGTACCGTATTGTTTGTGAGCCACCAGATGGCTGCCGTTTCAACACTTTGTTCCCGCCTTCTCTTTATGGAAGAAGGGCGGATCAAGGCTGATGGTCCGACTGGTGAGGTTCTCCCGCTCTATATTCAGAGCGCGTCTGTGACCCGGGGCGAGCGTGCATGGCCGGATCGTCCTTCCGCTCCGGGTGATGACGTTGTTAAGCTTTTGGCAGTCCGCATTATCAGCGAAGGTGTCGTCACCGGCGATGTGCCGATAGACAAAGAGATTCATATTGAGGTTGAGTATGAAGTCCTGAAAGAAGGCGTAAAGCTCATGTCAGCCATTTATTTGACAACGGCAACAGGCATTGGAGTGTTTTCAGCGTTAAATGCGCCCTCGGCGTGTATACGCCAAGATGAGTGGTATGACGCACCGCGACCTCAAGGAAAATACCGTTCTCGGTGTATTGTGCCGGCGAATTTTCTAAATGATGGGACCTATCGTGTTACCCCTGTGCTTGTGACCGAAGGGCTCTACACACATGTCAACGAAATCGAAGCGGTCGAGTTTACCGTTCATGAAACGGGAAGTATGCGAAAAGAATTTCACGGGACTTGGCTTGGCGTTATCCGCCCCAAGATGCAATGGGAGACAGTGCGAGACTCTTGATTTCAGGCAATTCAGTTATGCGAAGCATTGAGATGGATGACTGTGATCAAAAAGGCAGGTCTGGCCCAAATTTGAAAGTGAGTACGGCATTGGTAAACTACTGGGTGCCGCCTTTAATGTATGGGTCGGCCGGTAAGGCATACCGATTGTTCAACCCTATTTCGCCGGACGGTTATTGCGTTATTACCGGTATGGGTGCAATGTTTGAACAATAAGTTGCAAATTAAAACGGCTGTGTTTAGCCATTTGGTTCCACCGGCGGTTTCAGGAACAGCTGTCAGAATTTATCGTCTTTTCCAAAGTCTGGATCCAGCATCCTACTGCATAATTACCTCGCGTGATATCGGGGGTGCGGACGACCTGCATGGGCGAATGCGGCTACCCTGCACATATCATCGTTTGCCCTCTGAATGGCGGCGTATTAAGGGGCCGGCTTCGGGTAGATGGAGCCCCATTTTTGATTGGCTGAATGTATGGCTTAAAGTAGTGCAGCGGGGCCGCAATCTGGCACGCGTATTGAAGAGCGAAAATTGTCGGACAATTCTTGCATACTCTGGTGATTTGGAGGATATTCCCGCAGCTTGGTGGGCGGCCCGGAAAGCTGGATGCGCCTTGATCCTTGTTTTTGATGATGATTACTTAAACCAGTGGACAGACCCTGTGAAGCACCATTGCGCGCGGCTGGTCGAGCCCTGGGTTGTTCGTGCCGCAGCCGGTATTTTTACAATAAGTGAGTTCGGACGGGATGAATATATTCGGCGGTATGGTGTCTCATCTACGGTGCTGCATAGTCTAGCCCCAGAGAATGTAGGTGCTCCGCCGAATCAAGTTTTAATGCGATACCCTCCGGAGCCTGTCAAAATCCTTTTCACAGGGTCAGTCTACCATGCCAACTACGATGCCATTATGACCTTGATTAAAGGATTGAAAATGATGAGTGATTGTAAGGCATGTCTCCATATTTATACTCCGCAATCTCCCGTGGGGCTAGATCGGCAGGGGATTTCGGGGCCCTTAGTCGTGCACCCCATCGTGGATCCTAGCCAGATTGGCGCCATTCAAACAGACGCAGATATTCTATTTCTGCCTCTGGGTTTTTGCACACATATTCCCGAAGTTTTGCGCACCGCATGCCCTGCCAAGCTGGCTGATTACTTAGTCAGTGGGCGGCCGATTCTAGCCTATGCGCCGCCAAATTCGTTTCTGGCCTGGTTTGTCCGAAAAAATGGATGTGCCCTGCTTGTTGACCAAGCTGACCCACGGGCAATATCTGAAGCCATTCTGCGACTTCAAAGGGATCCCGAACTCCGGCTTCAACTTGTCCAGCATGCCTACACATGTGCAGCGAAGACGTTCAATGGCAATATAAATCGGAAAGTGTTTGTTGATCACATTAATGAGTGGTCGCAAGCGCCTCATACAAAATCATGAAAATACTATTTATCGCTAGGGCGGATAGTATTCATACTGCCCGATGGCTGAAGCAGCTAGAAGGAAGTGACTGGGTGGTGGCGCTCTTTCCCGCAACGGGGCACCCGATACATCCCGATCTGGCAAGCATCCAGTGTTTCGATTCCCTGTCGAATTGGATGGAACGTCATATCCGCGTGAACGTGTCGTGGCCGGCACATATTCGCGGCATGACGCGGATAAAAAACATCCTCAGAAAGTTATGTCCTGTGTGGCAGGATCGTGCGGGGCGATTAGCTCGGGTTATGCGTCACTGGAAGCCGGATATTATTCATTCCCTTGAATTGCAGCATGCGGGGTATTTGACGCTTGAAGCACGGCGTCAGTACGAAACCCCATTTCCTCGGTGGATTGTCCAGAATTGGGGTAGCGACATTTTTTTGTTTCAGCATCTTCCGGGGCATGCAGAACAGATTCGTGAAATATTGGCGATGTGCGATTACTACGACTGCGAGTGTCTTCGCGATGTACAATTAGCCAGAGACTATGGTTTTAAGGGGAAGGTGCTACCCGTTCGACCCAATGGGGGGGGATTCGATCTCGATAAAATTAAATCGCTCAGGTCGGATGGCTTGCCTTCGGATCGCAAGGTGATTGTGCTGAAAGGGTATCAGGGGTGGGCTGGGCGTGCGCTGGTAGCCTTGACGGCACTGGAATTTGTGGCGGCGAAAGGATTGCTGAACGGTTACCGCGTGGCCATCTATAGCGCCTTGACGGAAGATGTGACCATTGCGGCACAACTCTTTGCGCATCGCACGGGGGTGCCTGTGGAATTTATACCGCCGGATTCATCACATGAGGAAATATTGAGGCTGCATGGCAAGGCCCGCATTTCGCTCGGGCTCAGCATTAGTGATGGTATCAGTATTTCACTTCTCGAGGCGATGCTGATGGGGTCATTTCCGATACAATCTAACACTGGTGCGGCAGTTGAATGGATTGCTGATGGTGTTTCCGGACTGATCGTGCCGCCCGAGGATCCGCATGCCGTGGCAGAGGCCCTGGCCCGTGCGCTGTCGGATGACCGATTGGTAAATGAAGCGGCCATCCGCAATGCAACGGTGTCTCAGGAACGACTGGATGGGCGCCGCATCCGGGAGCAAGTATTAAAAATGTATAACGATGTTGTTGCGGGGAAAATATAGCACCGATTTATGATCGGTTGAAGTCTGCCGATCACAGATCGGTGCTACATCAGGGAGCGTGATGCGGGGAGAGTGACTCATGAGCGGACGGTTAAAGTATAAAATTGTCGAGATGTTGGCGAACTGGGTATTCACGTTGCCAAAGAGCGTGTTAGCCCGGGTGGTAGCAAAAATGGCGGAGACCGGCGAAGGGACTGACGCCTGTCTGGCCTGGCACGCATTGCCCTTGCCTGTCCATTTTTATTCACCTATTCCGGATATTGATGATTTGCGATCAAGAAATGTTTGGAATAAACGTAGTGAACTTACCGGTGTAGATTTTCAGCCAGAAGCACAAAGAAAACTGTTGTTGAAATTGGGCGCACAATTTGGTGCTGAATGCAACTGGCCCGCCAAAGGAAACCCTGGCGCTGGAGTGTTCTTTACGGAAAACAACTCGTTCAGCTTTGGGTGCGCGGCTAGTACGCATTGCATGATTCGATGGTTACGGCCCAAGCGTGTCATTGAGGTCGGCTCGGGGAATTCTTCGTTGATCATCAAGGAGGCATTGCTGCGTAACGTTGCGGAAGGCGGAAATCGCCCTGAATATACGGTTATTGATCCCTATCCATCTGCGGCGACAAAAACAGCGTTGGCGGGGGTTGCGGTAATCGAAGACAGTCGAGTAGAACTCGTGGCTCCATTGTTTTTCGACCAACTGGGAGAAGGCGATGTCCTTTTTATCGATTCAGGGCACACCGTGAGGATTGGTGGTGATGTGAATTTTCTCTATTTGAACGTTCTGCCGCGGTTAGCGCCCAGTGTGGTGGTTCATATTCATGATATTCCGATGCCTTACGAGTATCCCGAGGTATATGCGACGAATCCGAAATTCCGGCAATTTTGGACCGAATCCTATCTGCTTCAGGCTTTTCTAAGTCATAACACATCGTTTGAAGTGCTTATGGGTATGTACTTCCTTCAGCGAGATTTCCTTGAAGAATTTCAAAAAAGTTTTATCCATTTTAATCCTGCAGCGCATAAGCAACAGGCTGCCAGTTTCTGGATGAGAAGGAAACACTCCTAAAAGACAATGTAAATGTAGCACCGATCTGTGATCGGGATATTGAATCTAGCTTATGAAAATCCTATTCTGTACCCAGCTTTCTGCCTTGCATGCCGCACGCTGGGTCAACCAGTTTAAAGACACAGGCTGGACTGTCCATGTGGCAGAAAACTTTGCGCCTGGTTGGGGGATTTGTCCTGAGTTTGAGCATGGGACTTTCCATGTGCCAAAACTTCTTCCAGCCCGGGCAGGTATCCAAACGATTTGCACGTTTCGAGGAAATCGCGGTTATGCGGTGCGTCAGAAGCTGAGGCTCCCTATGCCTCTCGCATGGTTACAGGAGCAGCATGAGGACTACCTCGCCAAGTGGATTCAGCGGGAGAAACCCGATGCGATACATCTATTGGGTTTGGGCGTGAATTGGATGAACCAGGGATTACCCCTGCTAAGGGTGAAGCAGCGCCTCGGTGGCTTCCCATGTCCTTGGATCTATTCCAGTTGGGGAACTGATCTGGATTATTTCGGGCGCGATCCCGCAAACCAGCAGGGAGTCAAAGCAGTGCTC
This sequence comes from Kiritimatiellia bacterium, assembly GCA_038330175.1. Taxonomy (GTDB): domain Bacteria; phylum Verrucomicrobiota; class Kiritimatiellia; order CAIKKV01; family CAITUY01; genus JAABPW01. The sequence goes on along the minus strand of JBBQNS010000127.1, from coordinate 614 downwards.
AGCGAAGTGGATATCTTTATTTCAGAGTGCGAACGGGACTGTCGCCTGGCTAAGGAGTTCGGGTTCAAGGGCCAGTTTGCTGGCTATTTTCCTGCCTTCGGGGGGACGAGGTTAACACAGAAAATATTGAACAAGCAAAGCACGCGAAGTACAGAAACACAGGATCTCTCTGATCTGGCGCGGAAGAGAAGTTTAAACATGGATGTACAGGATATTCAGGATAAAAAAGGGGGTGCTTCTTCCCTGCAACCATCCTGTAAATCCTGTATATCCATGTTAAACCCTTCTTCACGGAAATTGCTATTGCTCAAGGGGCGGGACCATGCAAATGGGGGCGATCCGATTGGCCGTGCCATGACGGTGATGCAGGCGTTGGGGCAATGTGCTGAAGATATCAAACAGGCGGGATGCCGAGTGGCCATTTTCCAGCCGGACCCTACGGTGACGGCAGAGGCTCATGTCTTACGAGCTTCTACAGGACTCGAAATCGAACTCCTTCCGCGTTTACCCTACGATGGGCTGATGCGCCTTATGGGATCTGCCCGGGCAGTCATCGCCATGACGGTTAATGATGGGCTTCCCAGCATCCTGGTCGAGGCCATGGCCTTCGGTGC
>JBBQNS010000126.1:0-8974 GCA_038330175.1 Kiritimatiellia bacterium | reverse complement strand
AATTGGCTGATCGGCCTGAACATGTCTGTCTCTCTACCCGATCTGAAGGCCTTCTGTCGAGATCGCTCACTCACCCCCCCTGGTCAAGGTGGGTCCATTTAGATGAGCACAGGCGGGTCCATTTAGGTGAGCGCTATAGCTCCCTCTATGAACACCAATGATATCCCTAATATGGCAACGAACGAGGCCTCAACAACCCCGGTTGATAGTCTGAAGAATTAACGGAGCCCTCACGCGCGAAAAGGTTTCGACATGCGAGCCTCTTGCAAAACCCCCTTAAGGGGTTTTGCAAGAGGGAATTCAGAATTCAGCATTCAGGAGCCAGAATAATGCAATACACAGATGATGAAAGACTTATAGTGTTTCTCATTCTGAATTCTGACTCCTGACTTCTGGATTCTGCTCTTGCAAAACGAGGTTTTGTAAGAGCCTCATGCATCCTCACGTTTGATGAGGCTCGAAAAATGCAGAATTCGGGAGCAACTTCGCCCCCCGGCTGTTAACCGCCCATACCGCCAGTAGCGCCAGAAAGTAGACTCCTGCTCCTATTCCTTCATGAATAAAAGGGTAGGGAAGATCGGTGCGGAGCGCAGTTGACGCAATGGCCACGATCCTGATGATATTGAACCCCAGTCCAATGACCATAGAGGCAACAAGTAGCGGAAAAACGCCATAGAATGGAACGTGCCGCTTGAGCGTCAAAATCAAGCTCAAGACCATGGTCGACATCAAGATGCCAACACCATTACATTCAGTGGCCACATTGAAAACCCCCGCTCCTTTCTCCGCTACAAGGAAAACCTGAAAGGGAGCGTGTTGAACCAAATACTCTGTCCGTATGCCAAAGAAGGGAAGCACCCATGCCGATGCGCGACCTGCAAGGACGCGAAGCAGCTCATCCACCTGCGGGACCAATACTAGCATGATAACGATCACACCAAATCCCGCCAACGCCGGATAAAACGCCTTAACCCCGTTTCGGCCAAAACAAAACGACAGCAAGGCCCCTACGTTCAAACAAAGCCCCAAAATCGCAAAGGGCCATACTTGCGTTACAGAAGCAATGACCAAGGCGAGGCATGATAGCCCAAACAGCAATAAGCCATGGGAATTAATGGTGAGCCGGAATGGCCCAGTTTTCATCACCGTAATCAAGGCGTCGCAAAAAGCCACTCCCAGCAACATAAAGGCATTTAACGCCTGAGTCGTCTGAGCACTCTTCTCCCAGACTCCCCCCATCAGGGGACCATACGCAATGACCGCAACCGCCAGAATCACAAACAGAAAAAAAAGGTTTTCCCGCTGCTCTTTAACAATTCTATCTGGACGGTTCGTCCTCACGGTTAGTTACTCAACCCCTGCAACGGAGCGGGAATACGCCCCCCTCGGCGAATAAAAACCGCACAAGAATGGGTATTGACCGGCATGACAGGTCCCCCTCCTAATAATCCGCCGAAATCCACATAATCCCCCACGACTTTTCCAGGCGCAGGAATCACTCTTACGGCCGTAGTCTTTTTATTGATCATCCCGATGGCCGCTTCGTCCGCAATAATGCCACTGAGCGTTTCAGCCGTGGTATCGCCCGGAACAATCACCATATCCAACCCCACTGAGCACACCGCGGTCATAGCCTCAAGTTTCTCGATCGTCAAGGCCCCTTCTGCGGCGCGCTTGGCCATGGTGGCATCCTCACTGACAGGAATAAATGCCCCGCTCATACCACCGGCGCGACTCGTTGCCATCGCTCCTCCGCGTTTTACAGCATCATTTAACATTGCCAACGCGGCGGTTGTTCCCGGACACCCGACTTTATCCAAGCCCAAGGCTTCCAGAATATCTGCGACAGAATCCCCGGGCGCAGGAGTCGGCGCCAACGACAGATCGATGATGTTAAAAGGCACCCCGAGACGATCGGCACATTTCTGTCCAACTAATTCACCTGCCCGGGTTATCTTAAAAGCCACGCGCTTGATTTCCTCGGCCACCATTTGCAAATCGAGATCACGCCCAAGCGCCTGAACCACTGCCCGAATCGTACCCGGTCCAGAAATGCCAACCGATAATCCGCCATCGCCCTCGCCGGCACCCAGAAAGGCACCTGCCATGAAAGGGTTATCATCCACCGCATTACAAAACACCACAAGTCGGGCACAGGCGCCACCCCCACTGTCAGCGGTCAAACCTGCAGCCTCTTTGATGATTTCACCCATCAAGGCCACTGCATCCATATTGATGCCCGCCTTGGTCGTTCCGATATTCACGGACGAACATAACCGAGAGGTCTGCGCCAATGCACGAGGAATACTACGAATCAAAGCTTCACCCGCCGGAGTCATCGCTTTCTGTACGAGTGCCGAAAAACCGCCGATGAAATCGATCCCCAGCTCGCGCGCGGCACGATCCAGCTCAAGGGCAATGGGAGTATAATCCCGCGAATTACACGCCGCCGCCACCCAGGCAATCGGAGTCACCGAAACACGTTTATTAATAATAGGGATCCCATACTCCTGCGCCACCTCCTCGGCCGTGGGAACCAATCGACCGGCCATCCTGACCACTTTCTCATAGCACTTCCGGGCCACGCGCGTGACATCCTCGCCGGCACAATCATGGAGATCGACGCCCATCGTGACGGTCCGGATGTCCAGATTTTGGGCATGGATCATGCCTAACGTTTCAATAATTTCCTGCGTACTAATAGCCATTTGTTATCCCCTGATCATCACTGTTAAACGCGGTGCATCGCTCGAAAGATTTCCTCATGCTGCACAATGATAGAAAGCCCGGAGCTCTGTCCATAAGCCTCCAACGACGCCTTCAGCTTGGAAAAGGGAACGGATATCACTTTGATATCCACTAGCATGACCATCGTGAACAAATCGCTCATGATCGTTTGGCTCACATCCAGAATATTGGCATCAATTTTAGCCAATAACCCAGTTACCCCGGCCATAATCCCTGCACGGTCTTTCCCAATCACGGCAATCACGATGCGGCTCTCCGCCTTGGTGGCCTGTGAGGCCAATACCGCTTTGGCCTGAGCCGCTAACACCCGCAGATTCCCCTGAACGCCTTTATTCTTCATCGTAACTCCTAACCCGGCATAGCCGGAACAAAAAATCATTTTGAACAGAAGCCCGCTAAGAATACTTTATTTACCGCCTTCGGCGGATAAACAATTTCTTACCTTTGCGTTCTTAGCGTGCTTCTGTTCAAACTCTTTGTTTTGTCCAAATCATGAACAAAACGTAATTAATTCAAGCCGCAAGGTACTAACCTGAAATTATCGTAATATGACCATCAAGCCCGTCATTCCTAAAAAGAATAGCCCCAATAAAATCTTGCTCATCACCACATTACGCCGGCTCCACGCCACCAGCACGGGCGTTTTCATCCCCGCACAGGTCAATCCCAGCACAATGAGCAGCGGCAATACGAAAACTCCATTGTATACCAACAAATAAAATGCGCATTGCCAAATTGAATGTCCATTTTTCAGCATCATAACCAGAGCCGGAACATAAACCTGGCCTGTGCAAACACTTTCCAGCAGAGTGACCACCACCCCGATACCCAGGCCGCCCAGTATCAAATGCTGATTCTGTAAGCCCTTTTTCATCACTTTGTGAATCCGGCTCTGGATCGACTCCGGTAATTTGAGCGACACATCCGAAGCCCGTCCGGTCCGATGGTAACGAACCGCATCACGAAATGAAAAATACGCTAAAACCAGCAGCCCCAGAATCAGAATAATATCAATGAGCCCTTTCACCTGCCGAAAGGCCGTAAGAAAACCCAACACTTTCAAAAGCCCGAACCCGATTGCCAGATATGTGACAAAGCAGGCTACAAGGAACGCCAAGCCTGCCAGCCACATCCGGGATGCCCCAATTCGGGCCGCCGATAACAAACTCATGAAAAATACTAAAGCCGAAATGGCGCAAGGGTTAATGCTATCGATAATCGCGGCCGAAACGACTCCCAAAAGGGTAAAGTGATCTACTCGGCGCTTCAAAATCTCTGAGCCTGTGTACGCGGGGGGTAGGCTGGATACCGCTTGTGCTTTACTGAGCGAAACAGCTAAATTTGGGGCCAACGCCTGGTCCATTGCGGGGAAGAGCCCCTTCTTGATTTGTGCAACGCCCGAGAGATACTCACGCCCATTCACCACCATGCAAACGGGCTCATTATCTTTGAGGTCAGCCGCTTCCTGATAATGCACCAAGGCGAGATAATTGGATTGAATGCCGATATCGCGTTCACAAAGGTCATAAAAGCCAGAGTAATGCCGTTCCAGATCAGGCAATACCGACCGTCTTACCTCCGCGCAACTATCACACCCCGCCTCAAAGAAAAACTCTACGATCACGCAGCGGGGCTCACCAACAGGAACATTCCCCTCGCCCCATGCAGGTAGAACGACCCAGATCAGCGTCAACAAGACTATGAGCTTTACGTTCATTGATCGGAAGCAAACACCACGCCATCAATCAATCGTAATGATCCAACCGAACCGGTCTTCTTCTTCACAAAGCTGGATACGTGTCAGATGGTCATATAATTCTTGCGTGATCTTTCCCACCGTAAATCCATTAAAAATCTTCTCTTGCTCCGCGCAGGTAATGGAGCCTATGGGACTGATCACCGCAGCCGTGCCGGAACAGAAAGCTTCATCGGCAGAGAACGCTTCGTCTACCGACAAACTTTTTTCAACCACTTTCAATCCCATGACTTCCCGCGCAATCTGCATCACCGATTTGCGGGTAATTCCCGACAGAATCGAACCGAGTTTAGGCGTCAGCAGGGTGTCCCCTTTTACGCAAAAGAAATTAGCCGCACCGACTTCTTCGATATACTTGTCTTCGCGGGCATCGAGGTAGATGCATTCATTAAACCCTTTAGCCTTGGTCTTTTTGGCGGGCAGCATGGTGCCGGCGTAATTACCAATGGACTTCACGCTGCCTGTTCCATGCGGCGCGGCGCGATGGAATTCGCGCGTGATCTCCAGTTTGATCGGCTTGACGCCTGTTTTGAAGTACTGCCCTACCGGTGAGACATAAACCATAAAAGTAAATTCGGGCGCAGGGGCAACTCCTAATACAGGACCCGTACCCCACAAACAAGGGCGGATATAGAGGCTCCCCTTGCCATAGGGAGGAACAAAGTCAACATTCCGGCGAACCACTTCGCATACTGCTTCCACAAACCGATCCACGGGAAATGCCGGCATACAGACGCGTGCAGCGCCTTCAGCCATCCGCTGGGCATTTTCGGCAGGGCGGAATAGGACCAGCTTCCCGGCCTTCGTCCGCATCGCCTTCAGCCCCTCAAATAAACCTTGGCCATAATTCAGGACTCCGGCCGCAGGCGAAATTAAGATATTTCCATAAGGAAGAAAAACGCCTTCATCCCATGCGCCATCACTTGCGCACTTGCTGATAAACATGGTCTCGCCCGGCGTAATAGAAAATGACAGCTTATCGAAATCAATTTTCAGGGACATGTTTTAACTCCTGCTCTATTTTGGCTTCTTCAAATCCCAGTTTCAACACTTGTAGATTCTTGCCAATCAACTTTTGAAGCTTGGCCGAAGGGATATTATTGATGGCCGTTTCCACGGCCTTGAAAGAGACAATATCGGTCAGCTTGATGATCGCACCCAGCATCACCATGTTGGCCATGCGGCAATCCCCATGCTCCTGCGCAATACGGGCGGCATCAATATAGACCGTTTTAATGTCCGGATGTGTAGCCCGTTTGCTAACCAGGCTTGAATTCACAAACAGCAAACCACCCGGAGCCACCTTGTCATGGAAACAATCGTATGACGCCTCGTCCATGACCATTAGCACCGTCGGCTCATGCACGATCGGCGATGCGATTTCTTTGTCAGACACGACGACGGTGCAATTTGCCATCCCCCCCCGCATAGCGATCCCGTAGGTTGGAAAAAATGTGACGTACCGATTATCAGCCATTCCGGCGTTGGCCACCAGAGTGCCCAGCGACACAATGCCCTGGCCCCCAAATCCTGCAAAGATGCAACGATGTTCCATAGTTCCAGCCTTCCTATGCCTGGGGAGCTGCACTTTTGCCATCCACCTTAAACTCGCCCAACGGGTACTGGGGCACCATCTTCTGATCAATAAAATCAAGTGCCTCAAGCGGTTGCATACCCCAATTGATTGGGCAGGAGGTCAACACTTCAACCAGCGAAAAACCCTTCCGGTTAAGCTGAACCTCAAACGCATTCTTAATGGCCTTCTTCGTTTTAATCACATTGGCGGGAGTGTGCACCGTGGTGCGCGCCAGATAGGTCACTCCATCAAGACTTTGCAAAAGCTCGCAGATACGAATCGGATATCCCATGCCTGCAGAGGCATCTCGCCCGTCCATACAGGTGGACGCCGTTTGCCCCTCCAGGGTCGTTGGAGCCATCTGCCCACCGGTCATCCCGTAAATCGCATTGTTCACAAAAATCGTGGTGATATGTTCCCCGCGATTGGCCGCATGAATGATCTCGGCCATCCCGATGGAAGCCAGATCGCCATCGCCCTGATATGCCAGAACAAACGTGTCCGGAAGGGAACGTTTGATGCCGGTCGCCACCGCAGGGGTCCGTCCGTGGGCAGACTGGCACATATCCAATCCCAGAAAAGTATAGGCCAGAATGGAACAGCCCACTGGCGCCATGAAAACGCAGTTGTCAGCGAGCTTGTATTCCTCAATTAATTCGCATACCACGCGATGCACCACCCCATGGCCACAACCGGGACAATAGGGGGATGGCTTGTCGTCCCACAACGAGGATCGCCCCGCAACTTTAATCATGTCCTTATCATTCATAAGATAATTGCCTCAAGAAATTTGCCAATCGATCACGGTTCCCCGTGTGGCGATATGGCCTGCTCTTTTATTAACCAGTACATGGTCAATGATCTCCATAATGTCGCGTTCCTGCGGGATCCCACCTCCCGGCCGACCATGAAAATGAAGCGCCGCATCTCCCAGCCCCGATAGTTTGACATCCTCTATCATCTGGCCAAGACTCATTTCCACAACCAGAAATTCTTTAGTTTTTGCGGCGAACTGCGCAATGGCCTGATACGGAAATGGCCAAAGCGTGATCGGCCGGATCAATCCCACTTTCAGCCCCCTGGCCCGCGCCTGCTGCATCACTTGCTTGCAGATTCGGGAGGTGATCCCATAGGCCACGAGCATCAGCTCGGCATCCTCCGCATGAAACGTTTCATACATAAGTTCGTTTTTCTTCATTTCCTCGAACTTGGCCTTGAATATCCAATTCCATTCCTCAACCACGCCCGTTTCCAATGAAAGCGAGTTGATCATGTTGGGTTTCCTGCCATTCCGCACCCCCCCCAATGCCCAAGGTTTGGGCGGCGGACTTGGCGTAGCGTCGCTGAACACCACAGGCTCCATCATTTGTCCAATCACCGCATCCCCAAGGATAAGCACCGGGTTGCGATAGCGATCCGCCACATCAAATGCCTTGAATGTCACTTCGGTGGCCTCCTGAACGGATGCGGGAGCATAGACCACCATATGATAATCACCGTGCCCACCGCCCTTACAGGCTTGGAAGTAGTCCGCCTGCGAAGGGGCAATATTCCCCAACCCGGGCCCGCCCCGCATGATATTAACGATGACAGCAGGAAGTTGGGCTCCAACCAGATATGAAATGCCCTCTTGTTTGAGAGATATTCCGGGGCCGGATGAGCTGGTCATGCTTCGCATGCCCGCTGCCGCTGCGCCATACACCATATTGATTGCCGCTATTTCGCTCTCAGCCTGAATAAAGGTGCGCCCTTTCGCCGGCATATGCACCGACATATAGGCTATTAATTCATTCTGCGGAGTAATCGGATATCCAAAATAGGAATTCAAGCCGGCCCGGATCGCCGCTTCAGCAATTGCTTCATTTCCCTTCATAAACACGGGTTCGCCCATAAAAAATTCCTCTTACGTCTTGGATTTTTCAATTTCTCGCCACACCGTTACCGCGCTGTCAGGACACATCAAGGCGCATAATGTGCAACCGGTACACTGTTCGGGGCGAGTCACTTCTGTATACTGGTATCCATATTTGTTTGTCTGTCCCTGCTTGGAAAGCTTAATCACATCGAACTTACAAGCCACGAGGCACAGGCCGCATCCTTTACACAGGTCGGCTTCAATTTTAATTTTACCTTTTGCCATGCCATGCTCCTGATCATCTGACAGCGAGGGCGCCATTGCCCCCCATAATATGACCGTGCTGAGGACCAATAAATTTACGATGATTCATCTCCGCCCGCAATAAAAAATAGATGATTGTATGTTACTTTTAAACCTTTTAAACCTTTTCAACGTGAGCAACGTTTATTCTATTTGTGACCCATCAAGAGGAGTATATACTCCTCACTGATCGCAATAAAGATTAAGGAATAGCACTATGAATAAGAAATCATCTCTCTGTTATTTAGTTTTGTTCGGTTTTCTTGCAACCCAAACCACCCTTCTCGCCGCCCCAGAAACGCTCATCACCAAACAGGCTGTTGGAGGCAAGATCGATATTTCTACCGCCAAGGAAGCAGAGGCTGCGCTCAATCGCGGGCTCGACTGGATAGCCGCCCAACAAAAGGAGGACGGCTCCTGGTCCGAAGCTAGCTTCCCGGCCTTAACCGCGCTACCTCTCTGGGCCTTCAGCATGAGCCACTATCCTAAAAAAGCTGAAATTACCGCTAAAGCCGCCAAATTCATTATGAGTAATGTCCAGCCTGATGGAGGCATTTATCGCAAAATTCCTGGAAAAGGCGGGGGACTCAGTAATTACAATACCGCGCTTTGCATGATCGCCTTGCATTCATTGAATGATCCCCAATATACGCCCGTAATCCTCAAAGCACGCAAATTTGTCGCCGCAGGGCAACATTTCGGTGACGATGTCTATGAGGGAGGTATGGGGTATGAC
>JBBQNS010000125.1:0-9150 GCA_038330175.1 Kiritimatiellia bacterium | reverse complement strand
GCTGCCGTCTAAACTTGCCCCGCAGCACGATATGCCGCCCTGAATACTTCTACTTGGAAAAGAAAACTGCCGCTCACGTCACTTGCCCAATGGATCCCTTTTCATGAGCGCAGGCGGGTCCATTTAGGTGAGCGCTATAGCCCAATCACAAGAAGCAGAGGTAAGCAGCCAATTACACGCTTTATCATATTAAATATCCCTTTTTGTTTGTACGGAATCCTGCCTGAATTACAATGTGAATTCAATCTCGAATTCAATCGTGTTTGAGGGGGCGCGCATTGCAGCTCATGGACTTCCTTGCTGACCAACCACCCCGTCGGATTGCGCTAACAGCCCTGGAGTCTCAGGCCTTTGCCAAGGCCTCGTAGCCTGAGATCACATCGAAAAGTTCTTCGTCGATCGACGTTTGGCGTAAGCGGTTAAATGTGGCTTGGAGATTTTCCAGCAATTCATCAATGTTCTTGTCGGCACGTTCCATGGCGGCCAAACGACTAGCGTTTTCGCTCGCTAGCGATTCGGCACACGCCCGAAACAGCGAAATGAAAAGATATTCACGAATAAGGGCGCGCAAGGTTACTGACCCTGTCCCCACCACCTCAGGCAAACTAACGGTCGGCCAGCGAATTTGAGTCAGCCCTTGCAGCCAATGGGCATCGAGTGGCAATAACCTCTGGCTGACAGGCTCATAAAGCGATCCCATTTTCGGCTTATTATGAAACACATACATTCGTTCATACCCGACTTGGGTTCGATGGGTTTCGCTTTTGATCTGAAGCTGTCCCACCAGCGGGACGATACCCTTGACGGAACTCGGAAGTGGAAACTGGCCTAGTACCGTCATTCCGGCATCTACCAGGCGCGTATGCACACGTTCTCCCACCGCCCAAACCAAGGGCTTACCAGGAAACTCGTTTAGCGTCTTGATGGCGTAATCGGCAATCACGTCATTAAACTGACCTACCAATCCCTGGTCCGAGCCGATGACAATGGCGCCCACGGAAGCTGTATCGAAATTCTCCGTTTGTTTTTGGGCGGGCAAGGCTAATTCGCCTTTCCGAAAACAGGCACTCAACCCCAACTCCACGGTCTTATAATAGGCGCCCAGTGCCCGAACAGATTGATCGTATTGGCCAATGCTTGAAGAGGCCAGGGCTTTCATGGTGCGGACAACCGATTGAAGATCCCCTGCGCTACTTATCTTACGCCGTAGACTGACTATCGTGTCGCTCATGGTTTCGCTGCAGGCGACTCCTTGGGCTTCGATTGAAAGGGCACGAGTGCTCGACGAGCGATTTCAATAATCACTTTTCGATCCTCATCACTTAACTTCTTAGCCGTCTCAAATCGACTGCAAACGTCCGTGGGAAGACTCTCCGCCGCACCCTGCAAGGCGGATTCGGCCTCGGTCATCCGGTCAATTGCCACAGAATCAAAAAGACGTTCGGTCAGTGCCAACAGGATCATCATTTGGGCGGGCACGGATACCGGAGAGAATTCGGGCTGTTTGAGGCAGGCTCTGATGCGTCGCCCATGCTCAATGACCTTGCGGGTATCGTCGTCCAGCCTAGCCCCAAATCGGGCAAAGCTTTCAAGCTCCTCAAACTGCGCATAGGCGAGTTTGAGGCCGCCCGCTACCGCGCGGTAGCTTACCCGTTGGGCCTTGCCACCGACACGTGAAACAGATTTGGCAACATCGACCGCTGGCAGCACGCCCAAATCGAATAGCGCCGGCGAAAGGTAGATCTGCCCGTCGGTAATAGAAATCAGGTTTGTGGGAATGTAGGCGGAAATGTTCTGCGCTTCGGTTTCAATAATCGGCAGGGCGGTAAGAGAACCGCCTCCGCGCGCTTGGCTCAGATGTGTCGCCCGCTCGAGCAACCGTGAATGGATATAGAAAATATCGCCTGGAAAAGCTTCACGCCCCGGTGGCCGCCGAAGCAGGAGCGATAGCTCCCGATAAGCGCGCGCGTGCTGCGTGAGGTCGTCATAGACGATGAGCACATCGCGGCCCTCCTTCATAAAATGTTCAGCAATGCTGGTCGCCGCATAGGGCGCAATATAGGCAAGGCCGGGCGGGTCATTACCCTCAGTTACTACAACAACGGTATAATCCAGCGCGCCTTTTTCGCGTAAATTAGCGACCGCCTTCGCCACGGAAGAGGCCCGCTGGCCAATAGCGCAATAGACGCACACGACGTTCTGCCCACGCTGATTGAGGATAGTATCGATCGCGATAGCGGTTTTACCCGTTTGTCGATCACCCAAAATCAACTCACGCTGGCCTCGGCCGATGGGAATGAGCGCATCGATGACCTTCAGTCCTGTTTGGAGCGGTACCGTCACCGGCGCGCGATCCATGATGGGCTCAGCGGGGCGTTCAATCGGCAGGCTCTCGCCGGGGGGAACGGGTCCAAACCCATCAAGGGGTCGCCCGAGCGGATCAATAACGCGTCCCAGCAATCCGGCCCCCACCATGATATCCATCACCCGCCCGGTCCGTTCCACCTCATCGCCAGCGCACAAATGCGAGTAATCACCAAGTAGCACGACGCCAATTTCATCGGCATCCACGTTGAACGCAATGCCAAACACGCCACCAGAAAATTTAACTAACTCCTCAAACCCGACACGGGATAGACCCGACACCTTGGCGATTCCAGTGGCGACACTCGTGATGGTGCCCACTTCCCGCGGCGTCAGTTGCGGAACGAATGTTTCCCGCAACTGGCTGATTCCCGCAAACGTGCGCTCAAAAATAGTCTGGAGCGTTTCAGGTTCCGTATTCATGGCTTCTTTACTTCAGTCACAGATTCTTGAGGCTTGGTCGGTTTATCCGGCGCTTTGAGAAGATCGGCAATCCCCTTTTCCATCGACTTGAGATATTCAGCAATGCTCCATCCCACTTTTTGTCCATTCGCCGTGAGTTCGATCCCACTAATCAATTCCGGTGCCGTCTCAAACTGAAGACGGATTTCAGTAGAGAAAGTTTCGTTGAGTGCATTTTGGATTACCGCCCGTTGTTCCGAGGGTAACGCAAAAGTGCTACGCACGAGCGCAGGAGCGGCCGCCGTCTTTAAGGCATTGGCAAGCGCGTCTCTAGCCGCCCCCTCCATCGCCCGCAAGCGGCGGGTGAATATCTCCCCCATCCGTTCCTCCAAACTCGCCGTGGCAAGATCGGCCAACACCTTACGCGTAATGGCAAAAACCTCCTGCTGGACCCGAGAGCTGATGGCTTGACTCATATTTTGAGTCTCTTTTCTTTCTGCCTCCAGCCGTTGGGCGCTCACCTCGTCCGCCGCCTTCCGTGCTTCGTCGAGAAGTCGCTGACGTTCAGCGTTTGCCTCGTCAGTCGCCTTGCTCAGGAGAGCGGCCCGCTGCTGATCGAATTCTTCATTCTTGTGCAAGAACTCGTCGCGCTCTTTGAGGGCTTCAGCCTTCTTCGCCGCAGCGTCAGCAAGTTCCGAGGCGATCCGCTTTTCACGGGCGTCGATGGCAAGGAGGATGGGCTTATAAAGAAAGCGCTTCAATAACCACACTAGGATTAAAAAATTAAGCGCTTGCGCACTAATCGTGAACCAGTCAATAAGCATAAGTTACTTTCCCGCAGTCAGAGCGATCACATGATTCCAAAACGGATTGGCGAAAATTAAAATCATCGCTACCACAAAGCAATAAATCGCCGTGGACTCGATCATCGCAAGCCCCACGAAAAGGGTCCGGGTGATCGTTGCGGAGGCATCGGGTTGCTGTGCCAGCGAAGTCAGCGCCGACGCCACGGCACGCCCTTCGGCCAATGCGGGTGTCATACACCCAATGCAAGTCGTAATCCCCGCAGTAACGATTGAGGCCATTCCAATGAGTGTCATGCTATCCATAATGTCTCCTTTGTTTGTTCCATATTCATTTTAAGCAATAGAGGTTAGTTTGGGTTCAGGTTTACGAGTGCTTGTCGCAGCGGCAATGTAAACGGTAGCCAGAATACTGAAAATATAGGCCTGTACCATGCCGGTCAGTAATCCAAGAACCGTCATAATGATCGGAAAAATGAAGGGAGTTATGGTGAGTAAAATACCGATAATCATGGCCCCGCTCATCATATTGCCAAACAAGCGAACGGCTAAAGCCAGGGTTCGGGAGACCTCACTAATGATATTAAATGGCAACATAATAACGGTGGGCTCGATATAGGATTTAAGAAAGCCGCGCAGGCCCTGGTCTTTTATGCCAAAAAACGGCACCGCCACAAACACGCAGAGGGAAAGGGCCGCCGTGGTCGACAGCGAGCCGGTCGGCGGCTCGTAACCGGGGATCACGGTTCCTAGGGTAGCGGTGGCAACGAACAGAAAAAGCGTTCCTAGAAAACTGAGATACTGCTCAGGACGACTCAAACCCACTTCTTCAATTTGTTTTTTGAAATTAATGACCAGAATTTCCAAGATGTTTTGCCAGCGGGAACGCTTTAACTTAGTGGTAATATTGCGTGTAATCAGTTTTGCGCCGACCGCAAGCACGAACATCGATACCCACGTAAACACAATGGTCGCGTTGAGCTTAACAAACCCGTATTGCCAAAAAATAATTTCGTCCGGACTAAGGCGCATGGATAGGCTCCTGTTTTGAGCGCGACCAAAGGGTCACACCCATCCGCACAACAAAAAAACCAAAAAAACATGCCGCAAGCCGCTCCCAATGTCCACCGGAGACATAATAAAAGCCGACTAAAACTAAACCCATCCTCACGATCAGGCTGACCACAAATAAAAGCGCAGGCCGTTGGGACGAAATCGCTTTACGAACGGTCCACCAAAGACCGACAAAGAACACGGCCCCGAGTCCGCCGCCTGCAAAAAAGGCTAATGCCAGTATGATTTTTTCATTCATTGTCATTCTCTTCGTCTCGCATGGCCTGGTCTTCTTTTGAAACCCAATACCATGCATTCATACAGCCCAGCGTAAGCCCGGCGACCAATAACGCCAACGTCCAAGAATGCTCGCCCGGGCGGTGTTTATCCAGCCAAATCCCTGATGCGGCACCCAGCAGTGTCGGGACAACCACGGACCAACCGACAATCCCCATCATACCCAACCCGAACCAGATGCCCTGCGCCCCCTTACGTCGTGCTTTAAGCTTACGCGCGGCCTTCGACCCCACTTTGCCAGCAAATGATGGCCCTGTTTTCATGTCTTTCATAGAAAATCCGTCATTCATGTTGAAAATGCGTGAACCGATTCAAAAACCCAGTTTCCAATTTAGCCGTTATCTGTCTAACACTTTGCTCATGTTCATCCAAAACCAAAAATTCTCGCTCGACCATCCCGCGCAACTGGCCAAGATCCGCTCCCCCTATCGCTTGACGCACCGAAATAAGTACGTCGAGCCCAGCCTTAACCAGAATACCTTCATCAACCGCTACAAAAAACTCATTTTCTTCCGTTTCGTAGGTCAAGATTCCAGGAGCTAACGACGCCACACAATCGAGTCGATTAGGCAAAAGCCCAAACGAGCCCTCAGTCGTCTCCGCCACCACGCGCATTACGTTAGCTTTGACCGCAAACACATGAAAGGGCATTAGAATTTTTAGATTCATCAGCATCCCTGTTTCTCCTGATAATCTACAGCCTTAACCGCTAGCCGTCTTCTCCTGAGGCTTGGCCACCTTCTTCGTCTCATCAATCGAGCCGATCATATAAAGTGAGCTTTCCGGATAATCTTTGAATTCATCGTGAAGTATGCGCTCGCACCCATCCAACGCATCTTTAAGACTGACGAGTTTCCCTTTTAAGCCAGTGAACTGCTCGGTCGTGAAAAAGGGCTGTGTCAGAAAACGTTCCAACCGACGGGCGCGAGCGACCACATTGCGATCCTCCGGAGAAAGCTGTTCAAGGCCAAGCATGGCAATAATATCTTTAAGATCTGCATATTGGGCCAGAGTGCGTCGGATTTCCTGCGCCAAAAGGTAATGGCGCTCGCCAACAATACCCGGGGTCGTCATCTTGGAACTGGATTGCAAGGGATCAATTGCCGGGAAAAATCCTTCACTCGCACGCTTTCGCGAGAGTACGATGGACGCCGAGAGATGCGAGAACGTATGCACAGCGGCAGGATCTGTGAAGTCATCTGCGGGGACATACACGGCTTGAATGGACGTAATGGCGCCCGTATCCGTGTTGGCGATACGCTCCTCCAATCACGACAATTCGGTGCCCATCGTAGGCTGATACCCCAGGCGGGAGGGCATCTGCCCCATCAACCCGGAGACCTCCATACCTGCCTGGATGAAACGGAAAATATTATCAATCAGTAGTAGCACATCGCGATGTTCGTCATCGCGGAAATATTCGGCCATCGTCAATGCGGCATGACCTACGCGGAACCGGGCGCCCGGTGGCTCATTCATTTGGCCAAACACCATCACCATATTCGGAAGCACGCCAGCTTCCTTCATTTCGCGGTATAGTTCCTCGCCTTCCCGACAGCGTTCCCCGATTCCGCAAAAAATACTCACTCCCTTCTGGTTTCCGATCATATTATGGATCATCTCTGTGAGTAACACGGTCTTACCCACGCCAGCTCCACCGAAGAGACCGGCCTTGCCGCCACGTTCAAGAGGCACAAGCACATCAATAGCCTTGATGCCGGTTTCGAAAACCTCGGATTTTGTAGAACGGCGCGCTAGCGGCGGCGGGGCTCGATGCACCGAACGCCACTGGACATCGGTCAACGCCGCTTCGCGATCAATAACGTTGCCAAATACGTCAAACATTCGAGAAAGAAGCCCCTTGCCCACCGGTACTTTTAAAGGTCCACCGGTATCCTCCACCTCCATACCACGCGCAAGCCCTTGCGTCGGCGTCAAGGCAATCCCCCGCACATGCTGAGCGTCCTGCTGAGTCCGAACTTCGATGATAATCTGCCCTTTATCACCCGTACGCAGCACGGAATGAATCGGCGGCAGATGTTCTTCGAACCGGACATCTACGACGCTGCCACGCACTGAAACCACGGCACCACGATTCACAGAGTGGGGTTCATTGGTGATGTTCTTCATGATCTCCTTCGAATTTTTTTTCGCTTTTATTCGTTTTTGAACCTCCGGCCGCCTCATGATATTTCTTGCGAATATCGGCAATGTTAACGGTCGGCTGAGGAATCTCAATCTTCATCTTCTCCATCGTCTCGACAACAATCTGAGAAATGGCAAGATTACGAAACCATTTATGATCGGAGGGGATCACAAACCAGGGCGCATCGTCCGTGCTGCATTTGTTGAGGACATCCTCGTAAGCCGACTCATAATCATCCCAGTATTTTCTTTCGAAATAATCTGCCTCACTAATTTTCCAATGTCGCGCAGGGTCATCAAGTCGCTTTTTAAAACGGCGCAATTGCTCATCTTTGCTGATATGCAAAAAGAATTTAAGGATATACGTTCCATTGGCATGGAGGCGTCGCTCGAAATCGTTGATCTGTTCATAGCGTTGCGACCAGATTACTTTTGGCACAAGATCGTGAACGCGCACGACGAGAACATCTTCGTAATGGGAGCGATTGAAGATCACCACCTCGCCGCGCCGAGGTACTTGGTGTTCAATTCGCCACAAGAAATCATGCGATAGTTCTTCCGAAGAGGGTTGTTTGAAGCTGAGAACGCGACATCCTTGCGGGTTCATTGACCCGATAACGTGCCGGATGACGCCATCTTTGCCGCCTGCATCGGGCGCTTGCAGACAAATCAATAGCGAGCGCTTTTGCTCGGCATAAAGCCGAAACTGCAAATCACTCATGCGCTCTTGTAATTCTTCGAGCTTCGAAAAAGCTGTTTCTTTTTTTTCGTGTTTATCGCCAAACTGCGGGGCGCAGTCCTTGAGTCGAACCCGCTTTCCCGGTATAACGCAAAATCTATTATAATAGTTCATCTGCTTACCCCTTGACGGCCGTTAGGAAACACGATTCGTAAACTTGATGTGTCTGATCATACGGAGAAATACTATATAATCAACAACAAGAGACACACCTTTCGGCCTGCCCCATTAAATCCCCTGCGCGTGGGGACACGCGCAGCTACACCGATGTCCCCTTAGCGCACCTTCCGGCCTGCCTGGTTGTAGCGGCGCATGTCCTCATGCGCCGAACCTCCTGCGCGACCCGTTGTAGCGGCGCATGTCCCCATGCGCCGAACCTCCTGCGCGACCCGTTGTAGCGGCGCATGTCCTCATGCGCCGAACCTCCTGCGCGTGGGGACACGCGCAGCTACACTAATTCGATGCGCGCAATTTCTCCAGAAAATGGCCACGTTTCTGCCTCCGAAACCAAACCTGCGCGGACTGGATTCTGACGCACATATTCCCATTTCTCTGAATAACTCTCGGTACTTCGTATCAGATGATCAAAGAATCCGGACTGCCATTGAAATCCCTTAACATTCAGACGAACGGCATCACCCACCATGCGTTTCAGACCTCGAACCCACACTGATAAAACAAACTCCGCTCCACCTCGAACAAACACATGCACGTGTTCCGGCATAATCGTGTACCGCCCCACGGCAACGGAATGTAATTCGGAACCCGCCTCTGCGTATTGCCTGAACACCGCATGCACCCGCTCGTTATTCAGCACCTGCATGCGATCCTTTGTGCAAAACGTCACAAAATATAGCGGGCGATCATAGCGTTGAAAAATGGTCGGAAGTCGCGGTGGGCGTCCGCTCCCCCATAGACTGCCTATATTCTCAGTCATAGTTTTCCTTATTGTTTCTCATATTGACTCTGCACGACTTGTTGTAGCGACGCATGTCCCCATGCGCCGAATCCCCTGCGCGTGGGGACACGCGCAGCTACACCGGTGTCCCTTAGCACACCTTCCGGCCTGGTTGTAGCGGCGCATGTCCCCATGCGCCGAATCCCCCGATCTCCCTTAGAGCACCTTCCGGCCTGCCCCATTGCCCCCTGCGCGTGGGGACACGCGCAGCTACACCGATGTCCCCTTAGTGGCTCTCCTCTCGTCTTTCTATGTAGAGCCTGTCCCAATAGCCAAAAACCCAACTAGGCATGAGCGAAGTGATTGAAAAAAAAGGGCAAAGATCGTTAAAAACGATACTTTGCCCAGAATCAGTGTGCTATAACTCCTAGAACATTACCGCTGGGAGG
>JBBQNS010000124.1:0-9217 GCA_038330175.1 Kiritimatiellia bacterium | reverse complement strand
GCCTCTGTATATGACGTTCTTTTGGAGGGCGAGGCTTGCCGAGCCGCGTGGGCAGGGCGGACGTTTTCACCGTCCGATTCCGAAATGTAGCACCGATCTGTGATCGGGTATTCATATCGAAGTAGAAGGTGGCAGATTCATGCGTCTTATAATATAGTAGGTGCATGAACAAAATACCTCGTAGCCCCAAGACAAAAATACTAGCAACACTCGGCCCGGCCAGCTCCACTCCCGCCATCTTACGCAAGCTTTATGCCGCCGGTCTGGATGCCGTACGTCTGAATTTTTCGCATGGCACCAACGACGAACACGCCGCTCGCGTGGCTCTGGTCCGCGACCTCAATCGAAAATTAAGAAGGCGCGTCCTGGTAATGCAGGATCTCAAAGGGAATCGTATCCGCATCGGCCAGCTTAAATCGCCTCTGGAGTTGCGCAAGAAACAGTTGGTGACCCTCATTCAAGCCAACACCGCCAGCCGCGCCGGTGAGATCCCTTTTGACTACCGGGGCTCGCTCAAAGTGATTAAAAAGGGATGCTTCATCTTCATTGACGACGGGAACATCTCATTGGAAGTCAAAGCCATCGGGCGCTCGTCGCTGTCCTGTGAGGTGGTCGTCGGAGGGCTGCTCAAGGAGCACAAAGGAGTAAACATCCCTGCGGCTCACTTGGACTTCCCTCTTCTTTCCGAGGGAGACCGGCGGGACATCGAATTCGGGCTCACGCTGAAACCGGACTTCATTGCGCAGTCGTTCGTGCGCACAGCGGCTGACATCAAAGCCGTCGCGAGGCTGGTCAAACCCAGCCTACCGTCTTGCAAAATTATCGCCAAGATCGAGGCGCGCGAAGCCTTAAGAAATCTTGAATCCATTATCGCCGCCGCCGACGGCGTGATGGTGGCGCGCGGAGACATGGGCGCGATGTTCCCGCTCTGGGAAGTCCCCATTCTTCAGAAGCACATCATCAAAATCTGTAATCGGCTTGGAAAACCGGTCATCACGGCCACGCAGATGCTAGAGACCATGACCACAAATGCCCTGCCCACACGAGCCGAAGTCTCGGATGTGGCCAATGCCGTGCTGGACGGTACTGACTATGTGATGCTATCTGCGGAAACAGCCGCTGGCAAATACCCCGTCGAAGCAGTATGGATGATGAACCAGATTGTAAAATACACTGAGGGTCATCGTTCAAAAGTATAGGACATGGGGGAAAGTCAGATAGACGCTCTTGTTTACGTTTTTTAGTAATGAGACACTCACGAGGGGGCGCATACGGCAACTTTTAGGAGCAGCGCTTGCGCGCGATGTCCGCCCGGTGCCCGCAATCACGACACAAGGTCGTTTCCAACAGGTCACCCCACACTAAGCGATATCTCGCATTAAACAACACGTTGTTATTGACATATTAATCAAATAACATCATGTTGTTTTTAAATAAATGGCAAATCCACCGAGAGGAGGAAAGTTATGAATCGGCATGCATCAGTATTTCTAGATCAGTGGCTCATGGGTCCCAGCCGCAAGCCCCTCATCTTGCGCGGTGCCCGACAGGTAGGAAAAACGTGGCTTGTGCGCGATCTGGCGCAACGACATGGTCGAAAAATAGTCGAACTGAACATGGAACGTCGCCCGGAGCTGGCGGACCACTTCCGCTCAAATAATGCCCAGCGTGCGGTTTCCGATCTCGCGGCTGACCTTGGCACAGCCATCACACCCGATACCTCTCTGCTGTTTATCGATGAAGTGCAGGCAACCCCAAAATTATTAGCCTTCCTACGCTGGTTTCAGGAGGACATGCCCGAAATACCGGTCGTGACGGCTGGGTCGTTGCTGGACTTCGCACTGCGCGACCATGAATTCAGCATGCCCGTCGGACGCGTCTCGTACTGTCATTTAGAGCCGGTTTCATTCTACGAATTTCTCGATGCGTCCGGCAACGACGGTCTGAAATCGGAGCTCGCCGCAGCGGTGGAATCCCTGGAACTTAGCCCCCGCCTGCACCAACGCGCGCTCGAATTGTTTTCAGAATACTGTCTCGTAGGCGGCCTTCCGGAAGTTATTTCGGATTGGATCGCGACACACGACGATGATCGTCGGCTGCAACTCCAACGCGACTTGATCGCGACTTATCGGGACGACTTCAACAAGTACAGGGGCCGGATCCCTGTCGACCTGCTGCGCCACGTCATGGATGCCGTTCCCCGGCAATTAGGCGGCCGATTCGTGTACAGCCATGTCGACGTAGAGGCCAAACACAAGGACATCAAACAGGCACTGGAGTTATTGCAGTTGGCCCGCGTCTGCCATCGTGTGGAACATACGGCCGCCAACGGATTGCCCTTGGGCGCCGAGACGAACCCCCGGACATTCAAGGCGATCCTGTTGGATGTGGGGCTTGCCTCCATTCAGCTGGGGCTTTCACGCCTCGATCTGCGGGAACTTAACAATGTGGTATGGGCCAACAAAGGAGGCCTTGCCGAACAGTTCGTGGGCCAACACCTCAGGTGCTTGTCAAGGGTATTTGAGGATCCGAGACTTTTCTATTGGCAACGCACGGAAGGGCGCCAAGGTGAAATTGATTACGTTATCCAGCAAGGGAATCATATTGTGCCGGTCGAGGTGAAGGCGGGGAACGCTGGCACGATGAAGTCGCTTCACACTTTCATGTACAACAAGCAGCTTCCCCTAGCGCTTCGGCTAGACACAAATCCGCCTTCAATCCAGGATCTCGATGTCAAAACCACCACCGCCGAACCTGTCAAATATCGACTCCTCTCCCTTCCCCTGTACATGACTGAAAGCATTCCCGCCGCCCTCCAGGCTCATGCTTGATAGCTGAAAAACCCAAGGGACAACTTTGGGAGGCTCTGTGTGAACGGGTCGAAGCCCATCCGTAGCTCAAGCCGCACAGCGCCGAGCGAAGGATGGTGGGCGGTACAGGACTCGAACCTGTAACCTTCTGGGTGTAAACCAGACGCTCTAACCAATTGAGCTAACTGCCCGCCTTGAGGTCACAAAGACCAGTATGATGCCGAATGATACTGCTCCCGTCAAGCGAGGGATGAAACTTCCCGAAGAATGGGTGCATGACAAATTTCTGAAGGCACCCTCAAATTCCTATGCTACGGGCTGAAAGGTATATACGAACACATATACCGGCTCGGGTGGATCATAAGAATTTGAACAGAAGCACGCAAAGCACGCGAAAGCGCCATACGGCGGGTACTCCGTATGACGCGGTGAATATTGCAAAACACCATGCAGGGTAGTGTATTCCGCGAAGCGTAACCCAAAATCCTTCGTGATCTTCGTGTGCTTCTGTTCAAAACTCTTTTCCGCGTGAGTGTTAACCGACATTCCTGGACTGCATGAAAAATTCTGTCATGCGCCCCCGAAGAATTTTCAAGGTCCCCGCGCCTGTTTCCGACCACGAAAAGCCTTTTGCAAACTCCCGGCCTTTTCGTGTCTGTTCTTGCCTCTCAGTGGCAGACCAGCCTAAGACCGTTTGAATCGCCACCGGCAACGCCGCAGGATCATGGGGATCAAAATAAGTAGCCACCGCCCCACCCACTTCAGGAATCGAAGCACACCGGGTGGTCACCACCGGCACCCCCGCCATGAGCCCTTCCAACACCGGCAATCCGAATCCTTCATATAAAGAGGGAAACACAAACACATCACAGCCCTGATAAAGCGCGACCAGTTCCCGTTCCGAGAGCTTGCTTAGGCGAATGACACGCGCCGGATCCGGGATCGCGCCCAGTTCCTTAACCACCTCCGGCTCTCCCAGCCGGGCATTCCCGACAATCACAAGGTTATGCGGGATCGTGTTCATCAACTCACCAAACGCCTTGACCAAGGTCTGAACATTTTTGTGCGGATAGGTGGCGGCCACGCAAAGGAGATAGGGGCGGGAAGAGGGAATCAATTTATCCAATAAAGCCTCGCGCACTGTATCGGCCACCGGTTCCCCGAAAATCGGACTGGCCGCTTCATACACCACATCAATTTTTCCCGATTGAGCTGCGGTATTAGCGATAATCTCATCACGTGAGAATTTCGAGATGGCAATAATCCGAGCGGACCGACGTGCGGACCACCTAACCAAAATATCTGTGGCCCATCGAGCCACTAACGTCAAATCATGTGGGAAGGCCTTATACTGCATGTCATGGATTGACACCACTTGAGGGCAGGAGGCAAAAATAGGCATCGTATAGCCAGGCGACCACAGGACATCCACTGCGCTAGCTTTAACTTTTAAGGGTAACTCAAGTTGCTCACGGATAATACGCATAGTCCGATTCATAGCCCTGAATTTAAGCTGTACAAACGAAACTTGGGGAAAGGCCGCTAGATCAGCCTTCAGCGTGTCGTGATTTTCGAGATTAGTGAACAAGACCAAGCGGTCACCCCCACCCTGCTCCGCCATGGCCACCAGAGTTTTGCGGAGATAGGTTTCCGTCCCCCCGACCTCGCCAGGGATATAAAACAGCGTATTCACGCCTATGGATATGGGCTTCGTAGTCATAGAGATAAAAGTCAGAATTCAGTAGTCAGGATACAGAATGAATGAAATCGGTCAAGCAGATCGACAAAAGCAAATCTATGCCTTGCTTGACCACGGGCTGAGGATAATTCTATTATAATTAAATGCACTGTTCAAAATTCAATATTACGTCCGAAGAATACTCTCACCGCCGCATAGAATTGAGAAAAGCGATGGGGTATCTGGATGAGGCAGCTCAATATATAAGTGTTTTCGAACGTTCGAAAGCGGCCCGACTGGCGATTGCATCTCTAACTGGACTTGAATTATCAAACCTGAATGAGGCAACATTATGTAATTCATGGATGCGTTTTACTGAAACAACATTGTATACCCCCTTAGCGGCAATGCAGATCCAAAATGCTCACCGCATCGTTTCCGATTTCATAATACTTCCCACGTCTATTTCTGAAACAAAAAGGGTGGTAGGGCCTCAAGATTTTCCTATAGTGCTACAAGCCGTTGAACGTATTATCATTTTTGCCATTAAACAAAACGAACTTAAAAAACCGCTGCAACTCCGTTTGAAAACTAGACTCGCCTTCCTGAAAATGAGTACAGCAATATTGGGCATGGCGGGAATTGTTTATGTACTTTGGATAGGATATATGTGGTTCTCACCAACAGGCATGCGAATAACTTATTTTAACGGGAAGAATTTTGAACACCCGATAGCCTACCGGGTCGGCCAAAAAACAAGCCTTGATTACGGCGCTGACAGGCCTGCATGGGGCATACGACGAAAAAACTGGTCTGCTCGTTGGGAGGGATATCTTCTTGCACCAACAGATGCAGAGTATTCGTTCTATATGCAAAGCATGGCCGGAGCACGGATGTACATTGATAATCAATGCGTAATAAACAATTGGCACGAACAGTCATGGGCGTCTAGTGGTCGACATACCAATTTACGACTTAACAAAGGACCACATCGTTTAGCTTTGGAACACTACAATGCCACAGGCCCCGCAGCCATTCGAGTACGCTGGATGGGGGGGGGTATACCCGCCAATAGCATCATTGAGAAACCCTACCTAAGGAAATATGAATAATCGCTCTAAACCACTAATCACGATAGTAGTTCCAGCCTACAATGAGGCTGCAAATCTAGGCCCCTTAGCTCGTAGCCTAGACAAATGTATCCCCATTGGTATAACATGGGAACTGTTGATTGTAAATGACGGTAGCTCTGACAGTACAATCGAAGAGTTCGAACATCTTTCAAAATCAGGGCTTCCCGTATATGGGCTTTCACTCTCTCGAAATTTTGGACATCAAAAAGCACTTCGCGCGGGCCTAGATAATGCAAACGGGGATTGTGTAGTTATAATGGACGCCGATCTGCAACACCCTCCAGAAATTGTTCCTCAGTTATTAGAACGATGGAAAGATGGTTTTCAAATTGTGCATACATTACGAATTGACGGAAAATCAACCAACTTGGTCAAACGCTGGACGTCAGCCACATACTATTCATTATTTAATTTACTCACTGGACTAAACTTGCCACCTGGATCAGCGGATTTTAGACTACTTGACCGAAAGGTCGTCCTTGCAATACGCGCCTTGCCGGAATCCAACCTGTTTCTCCGCGGCATGGTACACTGGATAGGATTTAAGTCCTGCACTCTTCCCTATCAGCCTGCATTAAGACGCAGCGGTGCAAGCAAGTTCGGATTTTCGAAAATGTTCGGTCTAGGCCTACATGGCATTATATCATTCAGCGTCCGGCCCCTTCGATTGGCCACGGTGTTAGGCTTTATTTTTGCTGTATCAACGGGACTCTACGGGATATACGCTCTACTTATCTACCTGCTTACAGATCGAGCGGTTCATGGATGGACATCTCTTCTTCTAAGCGTGCTGTTTTGTGGCGGTATCCAAATGATGTTCATGGGTTTACTGGGAGAATATGTCGGAACTTTATTCCTCGAATCAAAGCGTCGACCAGATTATTGGATCGCCTCATCAAACTATCGCACGGTTCACTCAGAAATTGACTCATAAAGGCACCACTTGTACTCAAAATCATGAGTGCCAGCGTCCTGCACGATATAGGCATGTGATCTTCCTTGGACGAACGCACTCACACGTTGCGCCGCTTTAAGAAAATTATAGGAATGTTGATAGGTGATAGTTTCTAAAAGACGCCATCGATTGCAATCCAATTTACCCCTGCTTGCTAATACTACCTGCGTATTCGTCTGAAGAGAGCTCAAAACAGCAAGCTTCAAGCACTCCCCTCGGTACAAGGGAAGATAATGATCAAAATATCCTCTCACTGAAAACGCAAGTTCCACTTCTGGATCCTGCAAATCACAGCAAATAGCTAGGGCTTGCCCCGCTTTTAACCGGTGCTCCATATTACTCAGCAAATTCTGTTCCACATTTCGGGTATAATGCTGAACCGCAAACTGAAGGAGAAAACCGTAATAATTGGCCAAAACAAACCATCCCAAGAAAACAATAACAATAATATTTATGATTCTTTTCCAAGTAACTGATAAAATTAGCCACCGGCTCAAATCAAGATACCCCCTTACCAAATGCCAGCCAATCAGAGGAACAAGAGGATAGAAATAACGAAGTGCTGGCAGCCAAGAGATCATTAAGATGGCGCAAAAACCAATCATCATAGTTAACGAAAAAGCCAAACATTCGAGGTCAAGAGATATTCCAAATCGACAATACGACCTAATGATCCGCATACTTGCTGCAATGAAAGACGCAATAACAACAACAGCAAATACAGGCGAGGTAGCAAATTGCAGGGCATCATTGG
This sequence comes from Kiritimatiellia bacterium, assembly GCA_038330175.1. Taxonomy (GTDB): domain Bacteria; phylum Verrucomicrobiota; class Kiritimatiellia; order CAIKKV01; family CAITUY01; genus JAABPW01. The sequence continues at coordinate 1,887 of JBBQNS010000124.1, read as the reverse complement.
TTAACCAACGCAGGTTTTGGGCCAAAAGAGAAACTCCTAGCTCTGAACGTCCATAGTTGTCGCTCATGCACAAGTGAATGCGCCATGTCGTATACAACAGCCAACCCGCAGCCGGAAGAACGGATACCATCACATACTTCCTGCTCCTAGCTACAGAGAACCAAAACAGAAACAAACAATATATTGCCAAAAAAGCCACATTGGATTCTTTTGCCCATGACAGTCCGATAAATCCCAAGGTGATGACACAAGTTCGAATCGTAACTGAAGTATTTGAGGCCTTCTTTGAATCAGTAATCAAACGTAGGGTCCCCATGAACAACATACCTAAAGCACAAAAGGTATGAAGTTCCTGAGGGGCCAATCGCGCGACCGGTTGATTAGGAAAAAAACACAAAAAAACATTAAATATCAACATCGATATGAGGACTGTCGCGTCTTGAATCTTTGATGACACCCCATAGCAACGGACACAAATTACACGCCATAGCGCCACATTCCAGAAAAGGATACCAGTCAACCACTCTCCCCAGCGAAGAAGATGATGCAAAGCTGGATGTGGGCCCACAATTAGCCAAGAAACCGAATTTTGAAAATCAAATAGCGGCCGATAACGCCCTGACTGTGACACTCCAATAAAAGTCACATCCACCCAAGAACGGAAATTGCCAAAAGACTTTAAAATATTAATACTGGCAGAATCGTTTATGTCATCAACGAGCGCAAATGGTGTATTCAAGGAGTAATATATTGCAGGGAAAAGCATTACCAGAATAAGAGCCACCACAATGAAAACAACCCACAAAACTCTTCGAGCAAATGTGTAATCTCCTTTGTTTTGTGTCATATTGGATTTTATTGTGCATATAGAAATTAATGAAGTCAAGGAAACGCATTTTCGATATTAATGCGCATTAATTATCACACATTGGTGCTAACGCCTTACTAGTAAAGCCAACAGGAGTACAGAAAACAAAAGGCTTTCAAGAAGGTGCATTTCTTTATTCCATGATTAGAATTCAAACACTGTACCTGCCTCCGGAATACCCGTTTGTTTCAAATATACCCGGCCAACATTAGTTAGGCTTCCACCTTGAATATCTATATAAAATATTTTCAGAGTACCTCCATTTGTTTTATTGTTACCGCCACCGAGGTTAGAAATATTGGCACCTAAGGTATCGACACAAGATGCCTTAAGAAATATACCACCACCAGCACCAGATCCACCAACACCCCCGTCCCCAGCGCTATAACACTGCTCCTGTATCGATCCACCACCAGAACCACCTCTGCTTAAAGCGGAAGAGAATGCATTGCCGCCAACACCACCGGTTCCAGGAAACCCCGCCGTCTGACCTGAGCCCCCATTTCCCGCGGCATTTATAGCCCCTTCTGCAAAAATCGCACCTCTCACTATTATTACATCTGCCGCTGTGAGACTTATAGATCCAGCACCTCTGTTACCCGCGCCACCACCGCCACCACCTGATGTGGGACTGTCAAAATACGGTTTCCATCCAGCGCCGCCACCACCGCCACCGCCACCGCCAGACCCCATACCTATAATAGTATTTGTTGTTGTGTCACCCTGCCCCGCGATTACAGCATACCCCCCCAGCCCACCTTTACCACCACCGCCGCCAAATCCTCCGGTGCCAGTCGTTCCTCCCGCAACACCACCAGATCCAATGCCTCCACCACACCCGCCTCCTCCAGAAACTCCAACCACCCCAGGGTATCCCTTTTCGTTCCCACCGCCGGAAGAACCCGACGACCCTCTCGCCCCCCCGCCCCCGGTGCCGCCCCCGTGGCCGGCGCCGGGGGGGGGGGGGGGGGCGAGAATGGGGATAGGCTGGGGGTTGGTCTGGGCACCGGCGGACTGGG
>JBBQNS010000123.1:0-9333 GCA_038330175.1 Kiritimatiellia bacterium | reverse complement strand
CGTTCGATAAAGGAGAAGAATGAAAAAGATAGCACTGAGAATTAGCCAGCTGGTTTGCCTTTTAATATCATGGTTCCTTTCGCTTTCAGGAAACGGAGCCGAGCTAGGGACACGCCAGCGGACGATTTGTCCGGTCCCGATAACGAACGTGCCGGGGATTCTCGCGTCGGATCTCCCCGGTTATGCGCTCTATGGCTATAGTTCGTGGCAGTGGGGGCCTGGCGTGGATCATGGCCAACTGACCAATATTATGTCTGTTGCTGATGCCTATACGGCAACCAATGCAACCCGACTTTTGACGTTTTTCTGCTTTAGCGATATCCATCTTACCGACAAAGAAACTCCTTCCTGGCCTTACTGGTCTGCCTACAAAACTGCCGTCGGTTTCACCAACAATGTCACGCCCCCGCCCGGAGATGGCAATTCTTCGGCCTATTCACCCGTGATGCTCTATACCACCCAGGTTCTTGATGCCAGTGTGAGAACCGCCAACGCATTGCACCGTCTGATGCCTTTCGATTTTGCCCTTTCGCTCGGCGATGATGTCAATAACGCCCAATACAACGAACTAAGATGGTTTATTGATATTCTGGACGGCAATACAAACATCGTTCCCAGTTCCGGGGCCCATCTCGGTTCCACCAATATTGACTATCAGGTTGCCTACGAAGCCCCCGGACTCAACCACGAGATCCCTTGGTATCAGGTGCTCGGCAACCATGATCGTTTTTGGACCGGGACACTCGTTACAACCGACTACCTGCGGGCATCGTATACCAACAATCAAATCCTTCTATTTGGAGATTTGGCCGTGGACGGCACCAATAGCCGCAGTCACTTTATGGGCACCGTGGACGGCAGTTCGCCGTACGGCACCATCATCGGCGCCGGGCCTGTCGCAGACTTTATTGTGGACGGTGTTACCAATGCGCCGACAGTTGCAGCCGATCCTGACCGCTATGGACTGACGCCCAGCACATGGATGACTGAATTTTTCACCACCACCTCCGAGCCGGTGGGACACGGTTTCAGTCCGGAAAACGTCACCAGCAACTTTGCCTGTTACAGCTTCGAACCGAAGGCGAATGTGCCGGTCAAGATCATCGTGCTCGATGACACTATTCCGGATCAGTTTCTTGATTTTGCACAAGGGGGCGGAGCGACAGGATATCTTGATACCCCTCGGCTGAATTGGTTGACCTGCGAACTTAACGAAGGGCAGACCAACAATCAGCTCATGATCATTGCCGCGCATATCCCGCTTGAATTAGTCGGCCTCAACGGGGGTGTTACCTCATCGAATTTACTGGTAACCCTTCATAGCTACCCCAATCTCATTCTGTGGGTCACAGGCCACCTGCATAGAAACAATATCAAAGCGCATCCGTCGCCCTGGTCAGAAAATCCGGAATATGGCTTCTGGGAAGTTGAAAACCCGTCGCTTCGAGATTTTCCTCAACAGTTCCGAACGTTCGAAATCCTTCGCAATACCGACAATACCATTTCCATCAAAACAACCGACATTGATCCGGACGTCACTCCCGGATCGTGTGCCGATAAATCACGCGGGTACGCCGTCGGTGCCGCGCGCATCTTTGCAGTGCCGTTAGCGGCTCCTGTGAATAATGGTGATGGCACCTGGAACTGTACCGATACAAATTCCTCTGTAAACAATGCGGAATTGCTTAAGGTCCTGACCCCGACCATGCAAAGCGTGATCGCCAATTTGGGAGAGCCATTGGGGCATCGCGTGGCTCTTGATTGCCATGAAGCCGATTTAACGGTTAGCTTCCTCGGTGAATTGAAGACTACGACTAATCTTCTCAGTGCGTGGAGCGATGTCACCAACATTAGTCCCTACACGGTGTCGATGACGAATACGGCAAGTTTTTACCGCGCAGTTGAGTAATCTCGGTATAGATGTTCGAAAGAAGAGGTGGAAATCAGCGCTCCGACAATGGCAAAAGTATAGCCTCGAACAAAGCCGTGGACATGTACGTTAAGATTCAGCTTGCCTGTCCCCCTGGATTGGTCAGGCTTGCAAGGTCTTCAGCCACAAAAGTCACCACCGGCGGAGACCGCCGGCTCCAAGGATTGAAAGCGGGGGTTATCCTTGGTGAATTAAATCAAGAACAACAGATGACGCTTGATTGCTGCCGCAAATTTCACCCTGGAGCCGGCGGTCTCCGCCGGTTGCCTCCCCATAAGCTCGAAGCCCGACAGGCTGCTAGCCCTAATGCGGAACCCATTAAGCAATGGCTTGCCAGAGTCGGATATGAACGAATTCAGGACATGGCCGATCCTGCAAGGGCTGTTGAGCCATGCCTTGATGACCCTTTCCCGGATTACGACATCGAACCCGTCATGGCGTACGCGAACGGTTGAACCCTCGCGATGGGACAAGTCTGTCTCACTTTGTCGGTTCCAAGCTCGATCACGTTCCCTGTAGGCGGGTAGGGACTACCCGACCCGCCTTCAGGGAACGTTTGCCTTCATTCTTGCCTTCAAATCCGCCATGTGACACGATCTTCACTATGAAAACGCTGTTTCCGGATGGTTTGTGCGGGCGTGTGCCCCTACCACTAGAAAAGCGATTTCTTATCCATAATTCTCGCAATATTGCAGTCGCGCTTACTCTGGTTTTGTATAGGCCAACTATCCACGCCATTGCGCCTACGTGGAGGACTTTGGCAATCCCGATGCAAGAAACAGTTCATCGAGCGCCTGCGCATACCCGACATGCCCGATGATGAGCGCACGGCGCTCTCTAACGCAGCACTTGCGGCCACGGCCTTGGCGCGCGAACGCTATACCCTGCACAACATGGCCCAACACCGTCTCCTCACAGACTTTGGCTCGCCGGAACTCACACTTAACAACCGGCTGACCGAATGGCTTACTCTGGTTTTGTATAGGCCAACTATCCACGCCATTGCGCCTATGTGGAGGACTTTGGCAATCCCGATGCAAGAAACAGTTCATCGAGCGCCTGCGCATACCCGACATGTCCGATGACGAGCGCACGGCGCTCTCTAACGCAGCGTTAGCGGCCACGGCCTTGGCGCGCGAACGCTATACCCTGCACAACATGGCCCAACACCGTCTCCTCACAGACTTTGGCTCGCCGGAACTCACACTTAACAACCGGCTGACCGAATGGTGGATGCTAGATTTCGCCGCCTTCCGAGCCGAACTGCGCAAGGCCTTCAAGGCTGAAATTCCAGTCAAAGAACGGGCAGACTGGGAATCCGCCCTTGTCGGATGGCAACGCCAACACGCCGACCTCACCGCCCGTCTGGTTGCTATTGAGACCGAGATCGACGACCGTGTAACCCGTCTCTTCGGCCTCAACGACGCCGACCGCCTCCTCCTCGCCGATCATTCCCGCCACGCCATGATTGACTATCCGCATGGAGCCGTATGAGCAATCCGCCAACCCGCGCAGCCGTTTGACATCAACAAACCCAGTCCAACATGTTGGACTGGATTCTCGAATTTTCTAGGAAATTTACGGCATTTTGCCCTGAAACGGGTTGGTTTCATGAATGATAAATGAGCTTCCCCCGCAGCGTCCCCCAGAATTTTCTTCGTAGGGCTGGCGCTTGCGCCACGCCTCCAGGCCAGTAAAGCAGTGGGCAGTGAGCAGTTGTGGCCGTGACCCCTCCGAACACCAAAAGCAGCCAGTTAGTAGTCATGATGGCTACTACAAACAGAGTAATATTTAATCGGAGTCGAACACGAGTTCTTGAGTTTTCAAAAATAAGGAGATAATATGGTTAGCAATATGAAGACAACCATAGATATACCTGACATGCTAATGGCCCGTTGCAAAAAAGTGGTTAGCGAACAACATGTGACATTTCGAAGCCTTGTGGAGGAGGGGCTTGACCGGGTACTTGAAGAGCGTCGCCATCGCGAACCTTTCAAGTTGCGGCGCGTTCAGTTTTGTGGGGGAGGTTTTCAGCCCGGGTTCGATGAGGCGGACTGGGATCGTATCCGTGATTCGGCGTATGAAGGGAGGGGCGGATGATCGCCGTGGATACCAATATTCTCGTTGCGTTTCACCGCACCGAATATTCTCATCATACTGCGGCAGTGGAGGCCGTTACCTCGCTGGCGGAAGGCTCTAGTCCATGGGCTATCCCCTGGCCTTGCATTCATGAATTCATGGCAGTGGTGACAAACGGTCGCATTTTTTCCAAGCCGACTGATCCGTCTATTGCGGTGGACACAATTGATGCCCTGATGGAATCCCCTGTTCTTCGCATGCTAGGCGAAGGTCCAGGGTATTGGAAAGCGTTGCGGGACCTTATTCTCAAGGGAAAGATCACAGGTGCCCGGGTACATGACGCCAGGATTGCCGCGATCTGTCTCGAAAATCGTGTGCATTACCTATGGACGGCGGATCGTGATTTTACCCGCTTCCCAGCCCTTAATTGTCGGAATCCTCTAACGGGCACATATTGAGAGCGTGGCCTTGAAAAGCCGTACAGATGTGGTATCGATCCACGGCAATAAAGTTGGAGAACATAATGTTTCTAAGAGGTGGGTATGCCTGATCTGGCGCTGACGCCACATGGGCATTTGGTGTGGTCGCTTCATGAGGCTGAAATCTGGCCCGTTTTGGCCGCTGCGAACCGGATAGAAGGCGCATTTTCCGGTGGATCCACTTTGGGGTTGCTGCATTTGGCTTCTCGGGAAGCCGACGCCCAGTTACCGACAGTGCCGAACTATTGGCGCAAGTTCGCGAAGCAGTACTTGACTTGCTTTTGCCACCGTCCCGAGTTGATCCCCTTGGAGCACCCCATCCAGCCACCAGAATCTGGTGCGCTTGCGGAGTTGGTGGAGCATGCTCCCCCTATGATGGGGGGGGAGTATTTGACGGAGGACGTTCTCAAGTCACTCTGGCAAACCTTGGATGAATATGTCCGAAGGGAGGCGCAGGCGTGTGTCGGGGGCAGCGATCGTTATCTCAAATCATTAAGTCCGCTTTGGAATCAAGTGGGGCGGGTGTGTTTTCACTTGGCCGAAAATCCGAAAAATCCAGATTTCCCTTTTGCCTTTCTTGCCACGTATTCCCTAGGGGTTTCTGCCGGTGGGCAAATCCAGTACCAACCGTTGGGCCAGGCTTTGAAGGACAATGTCGGTGAACCGGGAAAGATGGCCTTGTTGAAACTGTTGGCGCCTGTGAATCGCTGCGCTAACAAGAGCCCTTGGCTAAAACAACTCCTGGAAAGTGGCGGGCTATTCAAGCCTCTCGGGTGGCAACCACGCCAAGCCTTTGATTTTCTCAAAGAAACACCCGTTTTCGAGGAAAACGGAGTGATTATCCGCATGCCCGAGCGATGGGGCGGAAAGCGGCCGGGACGGCCACAAGTCAATGTGACAGTGGGCGAAACGCGCAAGGCTGGACTCGGTGCGGATGCGTTACTGGACTTCACGGTGGCTGTCACATTAGGAGATGAAGCCTTGACGCCAGAAGAATGGAAATCCCTGATGGAGGCCTCCAGCGGTTTGGTTCTGATACGGGGACGCTGGGTCGAAGCCGATCCTGAAAAACTAAAGGAAACCCTGGCACAATGGCAAAAGGCTGAAGAAGCCATGGCGGACGGGGTGCCGTTCGGAGAGGCCATGCGTATGTTATCGGGCCTTGAGGGGCCGACAGGGGGCGAATTGGCGGCGGCCAGCATTGAAACCCTGCCGTGGACCGGGCTCAAGGCGGGGACTTGGTTGGCCTCAACCTTGGCCCATTTACGCGATCCGGCGGCCTTGGATGCAGGTTTGGTTCCGCACGGCTTGAACGGGGTCTTGCGGCCTTACCAGTTATCGGGCTTGGGGTGGTTGAACTTCATGACTAAGCTGGGGCTGGGCGCGTGTCTGGCTGATGATATGGGACTCGGCAAGACGCTTCAGGTGTTGGCCTTGTTGTCGGCCCGCAAGGCAGAACGCCCGGCCTCCGGAGGCACTCCGAGCCTGCTAGTGGTTCCTGCCTCGCTGATGGCCAACTGGCAGGCGGAGATCCAGAAATTCACGCCGGGGCTCAAGGCTCGGATTTTCCACCCTTCCGATATGTCGGGCGAAGCGTGGCAGAAACTCCAGGCCGATGTGGGTAAGGCGACTTTGGGGTTAGACCTGGTGGTGACGACTTATGGCCTGGTGGCGCGCTGGGAGACAGTACGTAAACTACCGTGGGACATGGTGATCTTAGACGAGGCGCAGGCCATCAAAAACCCGTCCACACGTCAGACTCGGGCGGTGAAGGAACTCAAGTCCAGGCACCGCCTGGTCATGACGGGGACGCCGATTGAAAACCGGCTTGGTGATTTGTGGTCACTCTTTGATTTTCTTAACCCAGGCCTACTGGGATCGGCTAAACGGTTCAGCGATTTTGTCAAACGTAATGAAGGCAACAGTGAGGGACTCGGGGCTTTGCGGAGTCTGGTCCGGCCCTATATCCTGCGTCGTCTGAAAACAGACAAGCGGGTGATTTCGGATCTACCCGACAAAACCGAGGTCAAGGCCTGGTGCACCCTGTCGCGGAAGCAGGCGGCCCTTTATGAGCAGTCTGTCCGCGAGATGCAGAAAAAGCTGGAAGAGGCTGACGGGATAGCGCGGCGCGGGCTGGTTTTGGGTTATATCATGCGCTTCAAACAGATATGCAATCATCCGTCGCATTGGTTGCGTGACCAGGGGTTTGGGGCAGATGAGAGTGGTAAATTTCTGCGGCTGCGTGAGTTGGCCCGTGATATTGCGCAGCGCCAGGAAAAACTGTTGGTGTTCACCCAGTTTCAGGAGATGACCCAACCGCTGGCCGCGTTGCTGGCCGAAGTGTTTTTGCGTCCAGGTTTGGTGCTGCATGGAGGCGTTCCGGTCAAGGAGCGGCGCCAACTGGTAGAGGCCTTCCAGTCGGAAGGCGGCGCACCTTTTTTTGTCCTTACCACCAAGGCCGGGGGGACGGGGTTAAACTTGACGGCGGCCTCGCATGTGGTTCATTTTGACCGTTGGTGGAATCCTGCGGTGGAAAACCAGGCAACCGACCGAGCTTTTCGTATTGGTCAAAAGAGGAATGTGCTAGTCCATAAATTTGTATGTCGCGGCACGTTCGAGGAGAAGATTGATGCCATGCTGGAGGAGAAGGCCGGTTTGGCACGGGATGTGGTGGATGGTGATGGGGGTGAGGTCAAGTTGACTGAGATGAGTAATGACGAATTGATCAAATTTGTTTCGCTTGATATTGAGCGGGCAGGAGAGCAGGAATAATTTTATGGGATACTGGGGCAGTCGGAGTAGTCGGCGGGGTGGTGGTGGCTGGGGCGGATTTGGGCCGTATGTGCCCGTGGCGGAGCGTCGTGCGAAAGCGGCCAAGGAGCTGGTGAAATTACAAAAAAAGACAGGCGCCGTTCACCAGCCAGTAAGGCTTGAAGGGAAGCAGATTGCTCGAACCTTTTGGGGCAAAGCGTGGTGCGAGAATTTGGAAGCCTATAGTGATTTTGAGAACCGTCTGCCACGTGGCCGGACTTACGTGCGTAACGGGTCTGTGCTCCATCTCGATATTCGCCAAGGCATGATTGAGGCTTTGGTAAGCGGGAGTTCTCTGTACACGATCAAGATCGGAATCAAGCCGGTGGCCGCAGCCCAATGGGAGACCCTGCGGAAAGAGTGCGCCGGTTCGATTGGCTCTCTGATGGAGTTGCTTTCAGGAAAATTGTCAGAGCGGGTCATGAGTGTGATGACGAATCGAGAGAAAGGCTTATTCCCGAAACCCTCGGAGATTACGCTCAACTGTTCATGTCCCGACTGGGCGGACATGTGCAAACATGTGGCGGCTGTTTTGTATGGTGTGGGGGCGCGATTGGATCTCAAGCCGGAACTTCTCTTCTTGCTTCGTCATGCTGATCACCAGGAATTGATTAGTCAGTCCGGTGCGGTCGAAGCGCTAACGTCCGGAAAAGGTGCGGAAGGCGAGATGGTATTGGCCGGCACAGAGATTGGCAATGTCTTTGGAATTGAATTAACGGAGGTGACTCCTCCCGCCTCTTCGGTGAAATCGTCAGCCAAGGTGGCCGTTAAGCCGAAACGATCAAAAGCCAAGGCTGTCAAATCCACAGGGGGCAAAGGAAAGGACATCAAGGCGAAGAAGACTGATAAATCCAAGAGTAAGCTCGCCAGCAGTTCTCTTAAAGTGCCCTTGTCCATTCGGAAAAAAGCAGGACGCGATAAGCTTGTGCAACACGCATAACATTGGCCGTTATTGATATCATGACAAAGGTTGACAGGCTGTAGGCTGTTACGCCCCGTCAAGATTCAGGGAACCAGAAATTTGAACAGAAGCTCGCGAAGGCCGCGAAGGAAAATATTTTTGCGCCTGCGGCGTACTCGCCGCTGGCGCCTTTGCGTGCTCTGCGTGCTTCTGTTAAAAATCTTCCTCTTGGTTCCGACAGTGCTGGGTTAGGTAATAAGAGAGATTTCATTTTCATTTTTTCGTCATTCCTTTCTTTATGTTGTGGAGTCGGGTTTCAATCATGATTCGGCGCTGGGGTGAGGCGATAAGACTCATGAACTGAGAGGCGGCTTTCCATCGGAACCTGGCGGGGATTTCAATTTCCGGTAGAGCGCAAAAGAGGCGCGACCGGGCGGGGGTCATGTAGAGAAAATCCACAAGCGCCTTCTCGGGTGTGGCCAGGGGGAGGCCTGTGCGCTCCTGAATGGTGAAACCGGTGAAGAACGCCGGGGTGACGTGATGGATTGAAACCGCGCCAAGGGGGGTGCGGTAAAGACGGGTTCGCGCGGTTGAGATCAGATACACCCGCTGCGGAATTTGAGAGATCATGCCGTGGGCGTACAGGGCGCTTTGCAATGAAAGATAATAAGGAGATGGGGCTGCAAGATAAGCCGCCAGAAGTGTCAGGTCTCCGGTTCCTGGAAACGCCCACACCCCCTGATGGAGGTGGATCAGGTGACCGGCGTCAGCTAGGCGAGAGAGTGTCTTTGTGGCATGGGAACGGTTGATTCGCAGCGCGGCGCCCGCATCGTTTGTGGTGAATGCCGGAACGTGTAGATCGCCGAGGCATTTCAGGGCATCAATTGATTTCATGGCGGCAGCAGAGTCGCTTATCAAGAACCTGCCCGAGATGCGATAAAACAAGTAGATGGAAAAGCTCAACCGACTGAATTTGTGTCAACCCTAACATATATGGCGCTTCTGGGTTTGTGGGGGGATTTTTCCGGTCAAAAGCCTGACTTACGTGTAAGCTGGGGTCATGAAAAACATGAAAGACACGTTGCTTTACCAGCAGATTCTTGGAAATACGACCCCGTGGTCTGTCAGCGAGG
>JBBQNS010000122.1:0-10062 GCA_038330175.1 Kiritimatiellia bacterium | reverse complement strand
CCTGGCAAGCTCTACCGGACGGGATTTGTCTTACCCGCTGGGTTCCTATCGCCAATTTCAGTTGTCAGTTATTCCTTACTTCCCCAACAACCTCCCTTCGCGCTGTCCTTATCCTGGCGCGACCTAATCGTAATCTTAATCGTAATCCTCTCCGGGGCAGTTGATTACGATTATGATTAAGATTAGGATTAAGACTTCTATGGGATGCTATTGACTTGCGTCATAGACTCGCGTTGACAAATTTCATCTAGATTGATACGGCTATCACTCTTGTTTTGAATATCACTATCGATGGCTTTCAAGAGGTAAATAGAATATGACAAACAATCAAAAAGAATTCGGGGCACGTCGGATTTATTACAACAACTTCGCCGAACATCTTCAAAATGCTTATAACCCGAACATGTTCTACCCCGGCCAGCCTAACCGCTGGAGCGATGCCGATTGGCGGGGTTGCATCGATTTCGTGGCGGCCTGTGGCTTCAATGTTTTCGAGTTCTGGTTCGTGCCGCGGCTGTTCTGCCGCGAGGCTTTGACAGCGGACTATGCACGTGAGTTCACCCGCCAGATGAATGCTACTATTGCGCATGCCCACACCCGCGGCATTAAGGTGATGTTCCTTTGTTCGCTGGCCACCACAGGCGATGCCTGGCAGACCCTCTGCCCCAACGAGCCTGCCGACTGGGCTGAAATCAAGTTCCTTTGGGATGCCTGGCTGCAACGTTTTCCCGGTATTGACATTGTCGGCATTTTTCCCGGCGATCCCGGCGCCTGTTCACGCAACGGCTGCACCGCCGAAACCTATATTGACCGTTCTCTCGATATTGCACACCTCGTCCGCAAACACCTGCCAGATGCGGAAATCGAGTTCAATACTTGGGGCGCACCGTTTTTCGGCTGGGGTAACATTCAGGGTCCTCCCGGCTGGAAAGGAGAATTTATCCAGTCCTGGCAGCATACGGCGTGGAGTTTTGACCACAACCGCGCCGAAAAAGCGATGCGCCACCTGGTACGCAGGCTACCGGACTTCCCGGGCCCGACATCGGTCGCACTCAACATGGGTTTTAATTCAGACGGCAACCCTGTCGGCGATCAGGATGCCCGTCCATGGGTACACGAGATCGCGCGGACTAACCCCGTCCACACATGGGATTTCAGCCTGACCGAAGGCGAGAACGCCGTGCTACCGCACTGGCGATTTGACAGGCTATTCGAACGCCGCCGTGAGGAACGTGCGGGAGCCCCCTACAGTGGCGGTATCTGTTTCACCATGACACCTCGCCTGAACCAACTGAGCTTGTTCATGGCTGCGCAGTCCTTCATTCGCCCTGATGCCGACCCGAACGCCGTGGCGGGAGAATTCCTGGTTGACGTATTTGGCCCAAGCGGGCGCGAATTAATTCCGCTTTTGCCGCTCTTCGAGGTCATCCGGGACTGGGGGAATTATCACGATATCCGCCTGCCCCGCGCCGAGTATCACGCTCAATTGCGGCAGATGGTCGACTTACTTGAAAGTCTGGCGGGCCACGAGCGCGACACGTATCCGATCTTCCCCTCGCCCCGCGCCTGGCGTGAGGAACTGTTGTTTTTCGCAAGACTCTTTGCCGATCTCTCCGCGCCAACACCAGACTACGAGGAGCTCCACAAGCGCTATTGGCACCGGGTTTACGCCATCTACGACCACCTGCCCTCGCATGTCGATCCGCGCCCGCAGCTGGCCACTGATGCCCTGATTAAACATTTTGTTCATCTGGAGCGGCCCCTCGACGCGGATCCCATCCCTGGGAAATGGCTATGAAAACAAATTATCGGGAAAACTTTCTGGCCCTGTTGCGCGGCGAACAGCCAACAGACGTCATTTGGACGGCGGATCTCTCCTATTGGATTTCCAGTCGACAGGCCGACGGAACGGCCAATCCGGCATGGGAAACCGAAGCAGGCTATCTGGAATTGCACCAAGCACTCGGGGTCATGCCCTATTTTTACTACCAGCGATTCTGGGTAAGCCGCCCCGTCTACGATGCCTCTGTTCGAGAACGTACCGAAACCAGTGGCCACGTCACGACCCGCCTGTGGGAAACCCCCGTCGGGACCTTACGCGAGGAGAGTTGTTTTCTACCCGAGAGCGCCTGCCCTGCCTCGGACTACCACGCTCACCACTCAGCGCACTCGCCTATGAATGGGCTGGCGTCCACCCACCGTCGGCGCCCGGCAAAACTGCATGCTGCCGGGGTCAAGGCGGCGGTGCATCTCGACGGCACCGTGCGCGGGCTTCTCCCCAAACTGGCCGCAGTCGGCTTCGATGCCGTCGAGGCGCTGACCCCGCAACCTGCCGGCGATCTGACCCCGGCCGAAATGCGGCAACTCGCCAACCGCACCGACCTGATCCTCTGGGGCGGCATGCCCGGCGCACTGTTCCCGGCACCGACCGACTGGCCGTGCCTGCACCGACACCTGGACAACCTGCTTGCCGCCTGGGCCAGACAACCGTTCATCGTCGGCGTTGCCGACCAAGTGCCGCCCGATGGCAAGATTGACTTTTGCCGCCAGATCGCAGAACAACTTGCCAACACGAAGATTCACGGATAGCAATAAAGGAGATCTCTCATGGATGAATTGAAGAATGGATTAGAAATTTCGCTACGCGGAATCCCCGCACGCCAGGCGCTGGCCGCTTTCCAGAAACAGATCAAAGCGTGGGATGTGGCCCTGCCACCGGTCAAACCGCTGGTGCTGGATTTCGGCCTCGGCGCATTTGCGGAAACCGGCTTGATCGAATACTGGATTGCCAACAAAACGAAGGCGGGCTACTGCGGTAAATACCTGTTTGTATTTGACGGTCAGACCTGCCCGGAACACCGGCACCGGCAGAAGCATGAGACCTTTTTTGTGGTCAAGGGGAAGGTCCGCATGCGTTGCGAAAATAAAACTCTGACGTTACGGGAAGGCGACGTCCTGCCTGTTCCGACGGGGCGCAAGCACAGTTTCACTGGAATCGGCCCTGCCCTGCTCCTTGAACTCAGCATGCCCTGCGAGATTAAGGATAATTATTTCACCAACCAGAACATTCCCATCGGGGGCAATGCCGCCAAAGGGATATCAGCATAATCCTGCCTCAGCGGCCAGTTCCATGGAGACGGCGGTCTCGGCCGGACAGAGGCTTATCCGGATAGCTCCATGCCTTTAAATCCACGCCAACTGATGCACACGTCCGCGATATGGCCAATCCATCCCATCGGCGACCAACCCTTTCCTCACCGGATTCTGGCGGATATACGACAATTTTTCATCATAGTGTTCAAGACCGCGCATCTGCGTATCCCAACAATCTTCCTGAAAACCTGTTTCAATGCGGGTGCCAGTTTGCCCAAAGTTCGTTTCCAGAAACCAACCCAGCGTCGGATCGGATAGCCATCCGGCTCCCTGGAGACGGCGGTCTCCGCCGTTCTTGAGGACTCCATTTATCCCATGCCCAAAAAGCACATAAAATGATCAGACTGTCCATTTCACATAGCACTCAGCTCCACGCTATGATCCCTTGCTTATGAAAACAACACTCACTCTGACCGAATCCCAACCAGCACCTTGGCTCAGCGGCACGATGATGAATATGCTCGTTGACTATTACCCGGAGGTCCAGTTCCGGCCCTACGGGAGCGGCGCAACCCCCGCGAACATCCTGCCGTTCCTCAAGGAACTCGAACTCGGCTACCTGTGTATCTACGCCAAGGGCCATAGCGGCTACACCACCTGGAATAGCTCGCTCCAGACCCAGCACACCCAACTTACCCAGGACATGCCGAAGGCTTTCCGTGACTACACCCGGCAAGCCAACACCCGCCTGGTGCTCTACTTCAGCGGCCTGCTGGACGGTCTGGCCGGTGTGCGACATCCCGACTGGCGCATGCAGAATCTGGACGGATCCGATAAGGCGTTCCTCCAGGACTTCAAAAATATCGTCGCCCACGCAAACTGTCCGCTCAGTCCCTTCTTTGACGAATGGGTCTCTGTCCAACTGCGCGAACTGATCGAAGCCTACGATCCTGACGGCATTTGGGTCGACGGCGACTGGGCCGGCCCTTGTTATTGCCCACGCTGCCAGGCCCGCTTCCGTGCTGACACCGGCTGGGAAGCACCCTGGGCCGACCTCCAAAAACGCACGGACTTCCAAGCCACCTATCAGGTAACCTGGAACCGCATCGAGCATGAGTGGCGCACCCGGTTCCGTAATTTCATCAAGTCCTTAAAGCCTGATTGCGTCTACAGCGCTGGGAATGTCAGTCCGCGCCGCGAATTCGCCGCACCGTTCGACTGGCGCAGCGGAGATTTCTTCTCACCCGGGTTCTTCTTATTGAACGACATGTCTCGAATGATGCGCTGGTACGGCACGCTCCCTACGCCTTACGATGCCTATGTCTGCGACACCAGCTTCACCCACGGTCGCCAGCACGTCCGCAGCCGGACCAAAACCCTCGACCGCATGACGCAGGAGGCGGCGACCGTTGCTGCGGCCGGTGGCGCGGTCGGCTATTGGACGTATCCGCTCGGTAATGGTGCCTGGGTTCCCTCCCGCATGCGCAAGGCCATTGCCGTCCGCAAATTCCTAAAGGAACGTGAGGATCTTTTCATCCACTCCACCAGCGCCCAATGGACCGCGATCCTCGTCAGCGACCCCACTACGCCGACCTTCGGCGGCGCCAACGTGGAAGGTGCGCACAAAGCCATGGCCGCTTTGCACCGTTCCCCTGACATCCTGGATGAAGCAGGGATCACTGACCGGATGCCCTACGACCTCATTGTGCTGCCGGAACAGCGGATTCTGGACGCGCAGACGGCCCGGCACCTCGACGCCTTTGTCCGCGACGGCGGCAAACTGCTGAGCACCGGCGGCAGCATCCGGTCGCCGGAACTGCAAGCCATGCTCGGCGTCACCAAAGTGGGCTTTGGCGTCTGGGGGGATGGCCATGTGAAGTTGAAGACCTGCGACGAACCCACCGGCGTGGACTGCTCGTGGGACCAATTGGAATGCGGTGCCGGTACGGAGGAACTCTATCCGCTCTATCTTTCCTGGGATCAATTCAACCCCGACCTGCCCATCCTCGCCAACAACTGGCCGATGCACGGACAGATGGACGAGGAGAAACCGGAACCTGCGGGAGGGCCCGCGGCCATTTTGAGACGCCACGGCAAGGGCTGCATTATCCACATCGCGACCGATATCTTCAGCCAGTATCGCTCGCTCGGCGATCCGCAGATACTGCGTTGGCTGCGCGAGGTCATGGACGCCCTCCAGCCCGAGCCACTCTGCGCAACGGATGCGCCGTCCTGGGTGGACTTGTCCGTGCGCCGCGCCGCCGATGGCCGCCTGCTGGTGCATTTCGTCAACCAGAATCCCGGCCGCGACGTGGCAAAGCTCGGAACGGACGATACCTGGGTGGACGAGATTCCCGAGACGGGTGGATTCACCGTGGAACTACGCCTGACGAAAAAACCCAACGCCGTAACCTGGGAGCCGGGGCACACCAAAATCGAAACCACCCACAAAGCTGGCCTCCTCAAGCTAAAGGTACCGAGTTTCAGAATCCACGGCTGTTTGGCCATTTCAGCCGATTGAGCCTCTATTATCTATTTCACGAAGGCCACAGCTTCAAACTTTTATCCCTAAGATGTCTAAAAATCATTCCTCGGTATCAGCGCTCAGATTATTCTGCATGGTCGGCTTACCCGGCATCATCCTGTGCAATCTGAGCGCCGTGTTACTGGCGCCCCTGGGAGCGGAGATTGAGAAAGACCTGAATCTCTCCCATACCCTGCTGGGTGTCCTGCAAAGTGGCTTATTCATTGGCAACGCGCTGGGCTCAATCCTGTTCAGTTCGCTGGTGGCGCGGCGGGGCATCCTGTCTGCAGGCATGGCAGCCGCCTCCATGCTCGTGCTCGGAAACCTCCTCTCCGCCGTTGTATTCTTTGCCCCCATGGCAGCCGGCCGTGTGGCCATCGGCCTAGGCCTCAGCGGCATGGTGCTGTTTGCGTCGTCCGTAACAGTCCATGCCTTTCCCTCCCGGCAAAGCGCCCTGCTGAACCTTATCCATGCCCTTTTGGCCGGTGTTTCGATGGTCGGCATGGTAATCATCACGCCATTAGCCGCGGCTCTGGGCGGCTGGTGGCGGGTTCCGCTGGTATTAGCGGCGGCCAGCGCAATCCTGTTACTGGCCCTTGGAACACGTTCCGTCACATGGACCCCCGCGCCTGATGCGGATAGCGAAGCGGCCAAAGCACCCATTCCTTGGCTCAGTCCCAGCTTGTTCCGCTGGGCACTCGTGTTCACGGCCTACATCATGATTGAAACCGCCGTAATTTTGTTCTTCCCCGTCTATGCGCAAACCCACCCCGGCGTCACGTCCGCTGCGGCAGCGCGTTTGGGAGCCTTCTTCATCGCCGGCATTGTGACCGGACGCCTACTCATGGCCTGGCTCATCAAGGAGTCGGCACCCCACGGGTTACTGACGTTTTGTCTGGTGTCCGGGGGCAGCCTATGCCTACTTCTGGCCCTGCCCGTGCGGTGCGCACCGGCCGCCGGGCTTCTTCTTTTTATGGGCGGGCTGCTAACCGGGCCGACTCCACCGCTCGCCATAAGTGGTGCGATACGGCACGTCGGCCGGTCGCGCAACTCCGTCCTCGCCGGCATGAACCTGCTCTCGTGTTTTGGCGGTTTCGGTGGCGCCATCCTCACCGGCTGGCTGAGTGATACGCTTGGCCTGCAAAGCGCCCTTTTGCTGATCGCACTTTTGTTCCTAGCCAGTAGTGTGCCTTTACTTGGAGGCAAACTAAAACGTGAAAGCATAATCGGGCGTTCACCCATTACTCCAGCCTGTGACGGAATTGAACCGGAGTCAGGCCCGTCAAGAACTTGAAGCGTTTGCGAAAATGGAACTCGTCGCAGAACCCGCAGCGTTCGGCGACCGCCTTGAGCGACAAATCACGATCCTTCAACAACGTCCCGGCATGCTCAATGGTCTTGGAGGCCCGATATTTCGCAGGTGCCACCCCCGTCAATTGCGCGAACCGGCGGCGAAAATGGTGGTAGGACAGGTTGAGTTCACGGGCGATTGTCTCCCAGTCCGGAGCCGAGCTCATATCCCGTTCGATCAAAGCGCGCGCCGCCATCACCCACTTCTGCTCCGCCGCCGTCGTCGGCGCTGCCGGCATGATGACGGCATCAATAAAAAAATCCTGCAACAAACTCAGCCGTTTCAACGACTGCACCGGTTCAGGCAGATGCAGTGGCTTGATGATCGCCTCCAACCGGTCATGCCAGTACTTCAACGGCTCGATATGGTGGACGGGTTTTTGGGGGCTGAGCAAACGCTCTTTGACCCAGAGGCCAAAAATCGAACCTCGGAATTGAATGAAGAACTCGCTCCACGGCTTATCCCGCTCCTGCTCGTAACGATAGCCGTGGCGCGGGAACATCAACATCAGGTCACCGGGGCCTACCGGTATAGTCAGACCATCCTGATCATGAAAACGTCCTGAGCCTTCAAGCACATAGACGGCTGAATATGTATCCCAGTACCGCATCCGCATCTTTGGAGGAAAAAGTCCTAGGTGCCGACCTGCCCAGGTAATGCGCCCCAGTGGCGTACGCAGCGCAGAATGGAAAACCTGATCTGTCGTCTTGCCTATGACCCACTTATGCATGTCGACAATCTACATGAAATGGTCGGTCGATCCAGTTTAAAGCAATGATGGATTTCACGGTGGGAGGGGGCAACCGGCGGAGACCGCCGGCTCCAATGATTGAAAGCGAGGGCTATTCTCGGTCAATTAAGCACCGGTTTTTCTGGCACCTTCCACAAACCATCGGGGGCAAAAAACGACGTGGCGAGAAACTCCTTGAGTACAGTCATTTGTGCCGCCCCGGGCAGGATCATACCCTCATACCAGGAGCCTATGGGTGGGGCGACCTGTAGGAGGTAAAAATCGCGCGCAAGCGCTGTTCCTACAAAAGAGCCGTTTCACTCAAACCCACCTCTAGCGACTCAGTCTCGGCAGCAGGTAGTCGAAATATCTGTCCAGCATTTCGACCGGAATATTGACTGGCAGGTGATTACCCACCGCGACAATCGCCCCTTTGCAGTGGGCCAGACTCGCGAGGGTCTTATCAATATCCGACTGGACCTGATCCCAGCGCCCGAAGGTGAGATCCCGGCAGTCTACCGCGCTCCCAACGAGGCAATGCGACTGACCAAAACGTTCCGCCATAACCGCGAAATCATTGCAGGGCTCAAAGATGAATCCGTCCGCGCCGGCTTCAGCCACGTCGGCCGCGAATTCTAGAAAAAGGCCATCGGAGCAGAACAGGACTTTTTTACCGGCCGCATGCAGGGGCTTCCATAACTCAGCATAACGGGGAATGATAATTTTTCGATACATGTCCGGATACATGAAGGCCCCGCTCGTCCAAACGAAATCATCATGCTGGATCACGACCTCCACGCTGGTTTTCGCCCAGGCCTGCATGTAAAACAGCGTGCGGCGGAAGAAACTATCGAATACTTTTTCGATCTTTTTTGAATCCGCCGCCGCCTCCAGCAGCATGTCCCACCCAAAAGACTCAATGGCCCCGGAAACCAGTGATTTATAGTAACCCCCGGTCGACAGCTGGTCAGCATTGTACAGTCGGGCATTCTGCACGAAGGCCTCATAAGCCTTAACCTGTTCCGCAAAATCCGGCAACCCGTATTCCTTTACGGCATCGAACGCCCAAACCTCCTCAGGATCTTTAAAAGGACTTTCTGCAGACTGGTGGAAATCCGCCCCGTTCGCAGCATACGCGGCGTGCCCCATATTCGTGACCCGCCCGGTCTTGCTCCAATCAATCAAGCCATCATTGGTATTCCAGAGGAAGTCGAAGCCAAGGCGTTCATAGGCCTTCATCACCAATCCAGTCTCGTCTGCGCCTAATCCGGTCCGTTTCGACAAAAAGGGCTTGTTGTATTCCAGACTGTATTCCGTATGGCCCCAGCGGGAGGAGGGACTCAGGTGAATGTTATCGAGGGCTGTCTGTCTGCTCATAAATGGAATCCTTTCCGTAATACGTTAAGTCACACTAGCACAAGCCTCTCCGGCGTCAAGTTCACGGAGTGTGTCCCCATCAAGGTGAAGGTCGGTCTTTCCCAGACTGACCCTGAGTTGATCGGTGTGGCTGGGGCCAATGACGGGAATGGTGGGAACAGGCTGAGACGTCATATACGCAAGTGCCACATCGGTTACGGAGGCCGACAGGCGTTTCGCAATCCTCACGGCAGCACGGAGTCGGGCATAGTTCAACGCCGACTCATACATCCCCTTTACCAAAGGATCATATTCCATAATCCCCGCGCGCCCACGCTTGGTGAAAAAGCCACCCGCTTGGGCAGAATAAGGAATCATTGCCAGCCCCACCTGCTTGCAAAGAAAAATAGAAGCGGGATCCATCTGCATGAGTGAGGGGTCAGGAACTTGTTTCATATCCGCAAAGGCGAGGGACCACATATTTTGGATTGCGACAAGTCCGGCAAGGTTATGGTCGACGGAATACTTGAGCGCTTCCGCCAGTCTGTTTTCGCGCCAGTTGGAACAACCGAAATAGCGGATCTTCCCGGACCGGACTAAAGCGTTCATGGTCTCTACAATATCGCCAACCTCCCGCTCAAGATCATCCCGATGCAGCCAATAGAGATCAATCCGGTCCGTTCCTAGGCAAGACAAGCTGGCCTCCACATCCTGTTCTATGTCTTGTTTGGAGAGCCGGCTTTTCGCCATATCGTTCAAAGGCGGATGCCCACCCTTGGTGGCCAGAACGATGCGATCCCGATTCTTGCGGGATTTCAGCCAGTTCCCGATCGCCCGCTCACTCGCCGAAGACCCGTTCGGAAGCCAGTCCGCATAAACTCGGGCGGAATCCAGGAAGTTGCCCCCTGCTTCAGTGAAATAGTCCATCATCGCGAAGGAATCATCCGCATTGATAGACGACCCCATGCGCGCGGTTCCCAAACAAACACTGGATACGTTCAAATCAGT
>JBBQNS010000121.1:0-10091 GCA_038330175.1 Kiritimatiellia bacterium | reverse complement strand
AGTAGCTTTGTGGAAGATCACCTCGCGCACATCTCCCAAACCATTCTTGACCTTCCATTCATAGATCTGTCGGCCTGGATGGGTGAACAGCTCATCATCCTTGTCTTTGTATGCATCGGCGATGTCCTTCGGTCCCATATTCTCAACTGCTGAAGCTGCTCATGGTTCAAGCTGGCGGTCGTGGCGTAGATGAAATCCCGCTCGGTGGAATAACCGTGCTGCCAGTAATGCGCATCACTCGGCGCATAGCTAAAGCCTTCCAGCTTGCACAAGGCTTGCGCCAACATCTCCGCGTTGTATTCCTTATTGATGACCCAGTTACCCCAACGGTCTTGCTGCAACAGGCTAGGCGCGAGGAAGTTGTAGCGGAAGCCACCGCCGCCTTGCCAGTTCACCACCTTGCTAATGCCGCCCTGGTCTTCGCCGTCGATGACCTTTTGCAGACGCGGAATGATGTGAGTGTGGCAATGCTCGCCCAGCTCGATCATGATCCAGCGGCGGCCCATTTTGTGGGCGACGGCGCCAGTGGTACCGGAACCGGCGAAGGAGTCGAGAACGAGGTCGTTGGGGTTGGTGGCGATGGTCAGAATTCTGCTAATCAGTGCTTCCGGCTTTGGTGTTGCGAAGACATCGGCTTCTTGTGGAAATAATGCCTTAAGCTCTTTTCTTCCATCTTCATTTTTCGCAACATCTGATGTCCACCACGTTGTGGGAACTAGACCACCACGAATTTCAGACAAAAACCTTTTGCGTCTTGGCATCGCATCGCCGTTTGGCCCAAAGTAAATTCTATTTTCTTGGATCATGCGTTCAAAACTATCTTTGGGTATTGACCAGCTACGTCCACGGGCAGGCCAAACTTCTCGCCCAGAAGGCAACTTGATTGGATAGAAATCATGTTCCCGATATTCCCGCCGAGTAAGGTCGCTGCTAGTCCAAATGCCGCGTGGATCATTATCAGGATTCAGGTAACGGGCATCTTGTTCTTCAGTTCTGGGAAGACGATTCATTACGCACCGATCAACATTTTTGGCATAAATCAAGATATGGTCATGCGTAGAAGAAAGAAACTGTGCATCACTATCCGGTGATATTCTTTTCTGCCAAACCACATCAGAAACAAAATTCGCCCGCCCAAACGCCTCATCGCACAACACCTTCAGGTAATGCGCCTCGTTGTCGTCTATCGTGATCCAAAGCGAACCATCCTCCGCCAGCAAGCGGCGAATAATCTCCAGCCGGTCGCGCATCAGCGACAGCCAAATGGAATGCTCCACCCCATCGTCGTAATGCGTGAACGCGCTGCCGGTGTTATACGGCGGATCAATGAACACGCACTTCACCTTGCCCGCGAACTCCGCCTCCAGCGCCTTCAACGCCAACAGGTTGTCGCCGAAGATCAGCCGGTTGTCGAAGATGTCGCCCTCCGTCACCCGATGCTTGGCGTGATAACTCCTGCCCGGCTCCTCCAGCAAAATGCGCGGCTCCAGCTTAGGCCGTGCGTCCTTGCCAATCCAGGTGAGTTCGAGTTTTTGTTTCATCATGGTTAAGGCTTGCCTCCTGCAGCTTGATTCAGATTTTTGCGTTTTCTGATGACTGTAACAAGTTGCCTCGTATCGGTGATGTCCTGCATAAATTCTGCTGGGTCTGGTATCGCAGCTGTTGAAGGAGCATGGGCATCAGTTATCTGGTGGCATTTTTTAAGAAGGCGTTTTGCTTCATCACATTCCGATTGCGAAATACCTATCAAACTCTTCACTCGACCTGCATTCACTTGGGACTCAAAGCGGCAAACAATACCGTCAAGAAGTTCGACTTCGACAACCCTCTCCAGCGTTGAGCGGAGACGCGAATAAGCATGCCGCATCGCCTCAATATTTGCCCCATTCGGCTGGGGATTCCACTTAGTGCTGATGGTTTTTTGGCTTTTCTCAAGCTCAGTCAAGCAGTCAAGAGGCTTCCTGCTGTCCCAAGGAAGTCCTTCCACATATCGCCCTGGCACGCCATCGTTCCATTCAAGTGTTAGGACGCTTGGTGTTTATCGTCAACGTTAAACTGGAGCATGTTTTAACCCTTCCATTTTAATCGATCCCATAACCCGGGCAGGAATCTTCCTGTATTTGCACGGTAGACTTTATAATCGGGAAAATGCGACATAAGCAACACTTCCTCCCGAGCACTCTTGAGGCACAATACGACGAACAGTCCCAGCCAAGCCAGAAGGCGCCATCTATTGAACTGGCAGATGAGCCCACCCAGAGTCATTAGCAACACAGCGGTATACATGGGATGGCGCACCCAAGAATAAGGGCCCGTTTGTATCAAGAGCGCCCCAGACTTTAGTTCGGGCATAACACGAAAGTTACCTGGCCGATTGGCTGTCAACGCCCATAAGCCCAGCATCGCACCCGCCGTGGCTAATCCAACACCGGTGGAATTAAAATTGAATAACGCCCCCGGCCAAAGCAACCCAGCCACCAAAACAAGTTGCGCTAATACCAACCCTCTTGATCTCAACTTCATGTCCTAGACAATAGCAGTTTTCGGCTCACTCGCACACTAAGTTCAACACTGTCACGAAAAAGGAATTCCGTATTTTAATCTTTTTTTGTCGACTGACCGCCGAATTCAATTCATGCCGAAGATCGTCAAGAAAACACGCTCATCATTCTTCCTCTTGCCGGCCGTCGAGATAGTCCTTATGAGAGCTGCTACTTGCTACCAAATAATCCGAGAATTTAAGTGTGCCCCGACACTGGGTTGGTAAATCATGTGTTGACATATAGAGGATGAGCTTGCCCATGCCAAAGTACACCGGCGAGAATATCCTTAAAGGCACAAGCATGGCCTGGCACATCCAAACGGGCACATGTACCAACCGTGGCTTCACGCCATAATGGTTAAAACAAGCGACACAAATATCGTTCCAACTCATATTTTCGGGCCCGCCGATCTCGATAATGGCGTTGCGCTTTACCAAACTGTCTTCCGCCATCACCCGCGCCACATCCTGAACGTCAACAGGAGTAAAGATATTGGTCCCGGGCCCGATAATGTACATCGTTCCTTTCGCCGCCATCTTGCCCATTTCAGCGAGATCGGGAAAGAAGCCGCCCGTCCGGAAAATAACCCACTCCAGTCCTGACTGCCTCAATTCCTTTTTGAACATCGCCTTGGCCTTAAGCAAGGGAACGCCATGCTCCTCCCCGTGCCCGGCCCCAACCGGGGTAATAAAGGCGAACTTCTTGACGCCCCGCTTTTCAGCTTCCCGGAGCAAGTTCATATTCCCTTGGTAATCCACCTTCATATGCGTCAGTTTGGAATTTCGCATCCGGGTAATGCCCAGGCACGACACCACCATATCCGCCTCTTCACAAAGTCCATTGAGCTGTTCCGGTTTGGTGACATCACACGCCTTGGTCGTAAGCAGGGGATGCCGCAACCCTTCAAACTCCTTTAGGCTGTAACCCATGGCCGTTACCTGCAGCCCCTTATCCAGATAAGCGCTGATCAACTTTCGTCCGAGTATTCCCCCGGCACCTGCAATGAAAACATGCATATTGGTCTCCTATTTCTGAAACTGGATCACCCACTCGGTGGAGGGCAAGGTCAGTTTGATTTCATGGGCGCGAGCATCGAGCTCGCCCTTCTGTTCCGCTAGTTTACCCAGACAAGTAATCTTGTAGGCACTACACGCATCCAATCCCACGCCTTTCAGGAAATCATCAGTATGAATCATCGCCGACACAATGCCTTTGAATTTTCC
The DNA here is from genome assembly GCA_038330175.1 of Kiritimatiellia bacterium. Taxonomy (GTDB): domain Bacteria; phylum Verrucomicrobiota; class Kiritimatiellia; order CAIKKV01; family CAITUY01; genus JAABPW01. The sequence continues at coordinate 6,325 of JBBQNS010000121.1, read as the reverse complement.
GTTCACCATGATCGGGTAGCGCATGGCGACCAGACGCGGTTGAATGAGACTGCCATGGCCCGGCTCACTCAGCTGAGCGGCAGGTTTCTCTTTCATCAGCTTCCAGAAATAATCCAGTTCGCTGACCCGCTTCAGGTCAAACCCCACCGCGAGGAAATCCCGCCGATAATAAACCTGCCGGATGACAAAGTTCGTATCGATTAGAGACGCACCGAATACGCCAGGGGTGTTATCCATGAACGCCTTCATCTGCGTTCGGAAAGTATCCTTAGTTGGCTGAAGTTCGGCCACTCCCTGTAATCCCTTCATCACGCCGGCAACATAGTTACTAACTGCACCGGCCATGGCGTCGCCCGCCGTATCAGCCCGAACACTCGATACGGAAACGATCGCCATGGCTGCCACAAATAAAACTAACTTCTTTTTCATCACTCTGATCTCCTTATTCATATTTCACCGCTCTAACTCGAAAACCGACATGTACCCGGCGTGACGAATCACTCTTTTCCAACTTTGAAATTTGGATTTGTTGAACGCCTCTTCCAATTTACCGTCAATATTCTCCCGGATTTCTGCCTGCTGGAACAAAACATAGCCGGCCCAGGCGCATATCGCACCGAACACATTCGTCGGGGCCGTGACATCCACAATCACGGTTTTCCCACCCGGCACCAGTACCCGCCACATTTCATTCAGGGCCCTGAGCTTAAGACCGGTATCGATATGATGGAAAAACATGGTTGAAATCGCACAATCGAAAGATCCGTCCGTAAACGGAAGTTGTTCCGCCAGGGCATCCTCAAAAGTGACATTGGGTACGTGCCCAGCCTTCCGGCGCGCGACCGCGATCATGGCCTTGGCCGCATCCACCCCCACTACACATGACCGTTCGGTGTTAGAGAGGCTGGATGCGATGTGGCGAGTGAGCGTTCCTGTCCCACATCCAACATCCAGCACTCTCTCGCTCCCTTTGAGTGCAAGCAGTCTCACAACTTCCTTTCGAATAACCCGATCCAAGCCGAACATCATCAAAGGCTCAAGGGTGTCGTACACTCGCGCAACATGATCTAGCGTACGGCCCGTGGTTTGCTGGGCGGGATTGCCCGGTGCCTTAGGCAAACATCCGATTCCACGTGCCGTCATCAACCCAATGGGTGTGTTTTCAAAGTGCATATTTTAACTCCGCCAAGTCCAAGGTGTCGAAAAGAACTCCCGCCATGGTATCCACTGCCGCATTACCAATATCGAGCCCCTCTCGGCTCATAACCGTCAAGCCCGCACACAACTTCGCCATGGCCAATCGAGCAGCAGGCAACACCAAATGAGGAACTTCATTGTAAAGGCGTGCATCAACCTCCGGCTGGCGAGCCTCGAGCGTTCGTACAAACGGGTCGGCGCTCCACTGCAAGCAGGAGAGAATGTAATTATGGCGGCGCTCACGGTAATCCCGAGCCATATCACGAATGTCATCCAGAATCTGGCAACCTAGGCCAAACGACATAAGCGCATCCTTGAGTACGGCCATTTTCCGGAGATCCACTTGGGGCTCGATGCGCTCGGGACCCAGAAACGGAAGATTGAACAGCAACCCTGTCTTCAGGCGATGAATCGTATTTAAAACATACTCCGGCCGCGGTCGATCCGTAATCCCACCCTCTTCCGTCGCTTCCTGGGCGGCACTGGGAAGCAATACCTGAAGCGAGCTTTCAGAAAGAATGGAGGCCTCTTCACTCGTAATCAGCCGATCACTCACGGCTACATTCAGCAGGCGTGCCAGAATACGGTCGGCGGCCATGGTCGCGACAACCTGCCGCATCACACGAGATTGTCCTGGCATCCGGATCGGGAGCGTCACTTTATCCTCGGAATCGAGTAGATTGTCGGCACTTGTCACCCATATACGGAACAGATAGTTGATCTTGCCATAGAGTTTTCTCCGCTCGGGAGTAATTGCTAAAACGTGATAAGTGGACTGAAAGAGCGTGGAAAACAAATTGCGCCGAAGGGTCAACAGTGCCCCCGGTGCAGGATCCATATCCACCTGAAACGCGGCTGGCGTATTATCAGGGGAATGCACAATGCTAGCAGCCAACTTGTGCACATCGCGAACGATTTCCTGCTGTTCCAAAAATGCCCGTCTCAGGACCAAAACCGACTCCCACATTGCCATCGCACGATTTTCGCTCATGATAAACCTTATTTGTTCAAGACCTTGATATGACTTCTGGAAGGTCCACAACCTTTCGTTGTTCAAATCATGCCACTGCATGTGAGTCGGTAGCCACTTAAGAATCATGAAGATTGCTTAAGAATTTGTGTTAGTATGACGCAAACGCAAGGATGATGCTGATGCATGTAATGGTGGTTGAAGATGATGAACTGATGGCGGGTGCCCTATCGAAGGGGATCACCGAAAACGGCTACCACGTGACCACCTGTGGCACTGCCGCTGACGCCTTGCGGCTGATCGACACCACCCCACCGGATCTGGTAATTCTGGATATCGGACTGCCTGACCGAAGCGGACTAGAAGTATTGAAGTTTATCCGATCCCGGAACAGCACGACGCCCGTGATCATCCTGACGGCACGGGATGCCGTACGGGATCGCGTCAAGGGATTGGACGCAGGCGCTGATGATTATCTCATAAAGCCCTTTTCATTTGCGGAATTACTGGCCCGAATCCGCGCGCGGTTACGACATCCCGAATGGACTAATCCCAATATTCTTCAATCGGATGAGATTACCATTGATGTCCTGAACCGCACCGTCAGGCGCGGATCTCAGGACATTGCCCTGACCAGCCAGGAATTCTCCCTGCTCCGCTACCTCGTCGCCAATGCAGGCAAACCGTTGTCTCGCGACATGATCGCACGAGAGGTCTGGCACATTGAGTCACGCGCAACCCCACTGGATAACGTCATTGATGTTCACATTTCACATTTGCGCGCGAAAATCGACCGGGAATTTGAGCGCGAATTGATCCGAACGGTCTGGGGCGTCGGCTTCATGTTTAAGGGGGATGAATGAAAACACCGCTACGGCTGCGATTATTCTATTGGCTGCTGGTCTTACTTTTGATCTTCGTGGCACTCCAATTCGTCATCTTCAGCATTATCGAGTTTCGCGCCTGGCTGCACCATCCCGGTGAAACGTTGCGCGAGCATATGATGGAAGCGATCATGGGGGTCGGCTGGGATCTCACCATCCTCCCGCTCCTGATTGGAGTGGCCTGGTGGATTTCGCGCCGAATGATCCTTCCCATTCGGACCATCACCTTGGCCGCTAACAATATCAGCTCCGGGCATTTCGAAGACCGGATCTCAACCCTTAACATGCCCGATGACGAGATGCATAGTATGGCCACCACGATCAATGCCGCCTTCGACAATTATCAGGACGCGGTTGAACGACTGCGCCGCTTTACCGGTGATGCGTCACATCAATTGCGTACACCTCTGGCCGCCATGCGAAGCGTAGGTGAAGTCACCCTTTCACAAGATCGCCCCCCCGAAGAATACCGGCAAGCCATGGCGCACATGCTCGACGAACTCCGCCGTATGTCGCGAGTGACCGAACAACTCCTCCGTCTCGCACGGCTGGAAAGAACCGAGGTAAGCGCCTCTTTCGCCCAGGTCAATATCAGCCATATCGTAAATCGGGCGGCAGAACTTTTTGAACCGCTCTGTGACGACAAACAGGTCACTTTGCGGATTGAATCGATCGAAGGACTTCAGGTACTTGGCCACGAGGATCTGTTGATTGAAATGCTGGCCAATCTTCTGGAGAATGCCCTTCGCGTTACTCCCACTGGCGGAGCGATCCTGCTGAGAGCCGAGCATACGTCCAACTGCGAAGCCCTTATCACCGTGGCGGACACCGGTCCCGGTATTGCACCGGACTTATCTAAACGGGTATTTGAACTGTTTGCGAGGGTCCCTGGCACTCGCCAGACTGGAGCCGGTCTGGGCCTGGCGATCGTCGCAGCCATCGCCAAAACCCATGGTGGACATGCCGAACTCAACCAAGCGCTTAACAGCGGCGCCGTGTTCCAAGTGGTGCTACCGGCTTTTAAAGTGCCCTAACAGCCCGTCTCGCCCAGCGGAGCTTCGCCGAAGCCGCGCGGGGATTATCATAGATTTCGGAATACCCCGGGCGGATCGGATCGTCGGCGATATCGACATAGAGCCCGGCACGTTTTCCTGCTTCAAAAGCCTTTTTCACCCGCCGGTCTTCGCCTGAATGGAAGGTCAGAATGGCCACACGCCCGCCCGGATTAAGGCCATCAGGCAAGACCCGCAAGAAATTATCTAGCGCCACCAGCTCCTCATTGACGGCGATGCGTAGTGCTTGAAAGACGCGGCGAATGGCTTTCTCGAGCTCATCGCTGGTGGCCAATCGGGGGAGCGCATGGCGAATCGCATCACTGAGCGTGGAGGTATTAGGAAAATGACGCCCGGCCAAAGTCTCGGCAATCACTCCCGCGTCTGGTTCATCGGCATTCTCACGTAATATCCGTTCCAGTTTTTCGGGACTAATCCCTTTAATCAGATCCCCTGCAGACTGCCCTCGCTGTGGATTCATACGCATATCGAGAGGTCCCTGACGCTTCACGGAGAACCCTCGCGCCGGGTCGTCAAGTTGCATAGAAGAGACGCCTAGATCGGCCAGCACCAAATCCACACCGGCGAGTCCCTCGGCTGTAACAATCTTACAAATGCCTGCGAAATTACTGCGGTGAACACTAAAGGTTTCTAACCCCCAGCCCTGGGCGCGCAACCGCAACTCAGTTTTCGGAAGCTCAATAGGATCGACATCCAAGCCGATGAGCCGGCCCCCTGGCTGGATAAGTGGCAGGATCTCACACGAATGCCCCCCGTAGCCAAGCGTGCCGTCCACAACGATCTCACCCGGCTTCGGGTTCAAGGCCAGCAAGATTTCCGCCACCATGATGGGCCGATGCGAGCTGGCGGGGGTTTTCCCTGCAGCCAGAATTTTACTGACCGCCTCAGGATACTCCGCTGGGGCAAGCTCTTTATATTTGTCTGCGAATCGCTGCGGATTTTTCCCGGGATAGCGCGTCCGGCGACGATGTGGCAATGGGGGCGCCTCACCTCCAGCGGGCTCCGCACCTGAGAACGGCAACGAAGGGATCTTCTCGTTCATAGGATTCACCTGTTGGCACCAGTTAATTTCATGCAACCAAGCTACTTTTCTCCGCTAACAGTGTCAACGCTGACAACCTAATTGATATCCATATGTCATCCTGGAAAAACCGAAATAACGAGTGAACAACCAGTATTATCAAGGTTGTTCAATCTAAGTTCGCGTGCCCTTGTAAACTGGTTATGACTTTATTGCCGAAGGCTTCTGGAAGTAGTTCGCCTTGATCCAATTCCAGTTCAGGATCAAATGAAGGACGGCCAAAACAGCAAAAGCAATCCCACCCCCCTGATGAAGGACTCCAAAAACTTCGCGGGGCAGCATGTCGGCCAAGAGCCCCGTCAGAATCTGATTAAGCAGGAGAATGCCAAGAATTGGGTTAACGACCTTTAGAACATCAGTCTTCTTCATGAATTACTCCTATACTGTTATTTTGCGGATCACACTTGGCGTTATGACATCATACACGCGACCTTTACGACAGCTCAACATTCAAGCAGGGAGCTAGCTGAGCTGCCCGCCCGTGGGTGCCGCCCGCCTTCGCCATAGTCTGATTGATAGCCAAACAACCGGCAGGACGAGCCAGTATGTGAGAATAAACCACGGATGACGCCACCAACTCATCCCATCAAATCCCCATGACGACAAAGGGTAGAAGATGGGCGTTTGGAAGGTTCCCAAGCCATGCGTGAGCGAGTCCATAAAGACGTGCATTGGCCAAGCCAATGAGGGGACAAATAGTGGCCGCCACGCTAGACGTATGATGCCCACTATGGCAAACGCCACAACAAGGCTATGCATATAACGGTAGAACGTCAATGAACTACCGTCGACATTTTGGAAGAAGTTACCTCCCTGCACGCCACCCAGCCAGAAAGCAAGAATACCCGGGCCCAGCGATACAATATCGGGCAGCACCCCAAACACGAAACAGGTCCAAACGGTCCAGTCCTGAGTCCAGCGACAAAGGGATCCTCGCAACCCTCCTGCCAAGCCGGTAAGGCTGCATACCGTCGCGCCAATGGATAAGAAATCGCTTTTCTGGTGGCAGGGGCACACGCCCGCACAAACCAGCCTGAAACAGCTTTTTCATAGTGAAGATCGTGTCACATGGCGGATTTGAAGGCAAGAATGAAGACAAACGTTCCCTGAAGGCGGGTCG
>JBBQNS010000120.1:0-10489 GCA_038330175.1 Kiritimatiellia bacterium | reverse complement strand
CTCAGCGAGCACTGCGGCAGGAACAGTCTGTTTCAGGGAGTTCAGCGATGCTTCGAGAAACATGCGTTTTGTTGGTTGTAAAAGTGATTGGAGTATTTCTTGCCCTGTGGCTTCTTTCTCAAAGCCGAGATTGTCCTCGGCATCCTCGAAAAGCGACAGGGTCGTTCTCGCCTCCTCAATGCTTTTTACCAGCGGGGTTTTCAAAAAGTTTGAGTCAAACTTAGCCACTATCGCGCGACTTATCCCTTCCAATCCGCTCATGACCTCATAATACATGCTTTCGAGAGGTGCTGGGCCGAGCGAGGCAAGGTACTTGCGCATCCCAAATTGCAAACAGTCCATCGGGCGATCTGTCGCCTTTTGCGCAATAGCATTAAACAGCGGCACAATCCAAGGGGTTGAGCCATCTGTTACAGGTGGCGTGAAATGTTTCGTCTCATTTCCGCCTGCTGGATTTCCGCCGAATGAACCTATCGGCCGGGCCGTCTCGTCCAGTGCGGTCAGCGCATCCATGCGCACCCAGCCTCCCATGCAGTAACTCAGAGTCAGGAGGTCTCTATACAAAACCGTACGATCCAAACTGGCCGCTCCATCCAGCATGAGATACCACTGATTGCTGCTATTCTTGAAAAGATGGTATGCGTACTCGCTATCAAACCGTAGAAAGCCGCAATGTGAAGCCATGCCAGAATTTCCCCGTGTGTAGTGAACCATCAAGTTCCCTACACCGGCGTTGAAATTTCCGGGCACGTTGATCGGGGACACCCAGTAAATTCGTTGTTTGTCGTGTGGAAGAATCTCCCATTCGGAAATTTCAAGAGTGATTCTCGTGGCATATTCATTTGTTTCTTTCCTGGTTATCTGGGATCGGGTCATGAAGGCGTGCTGCGCTCACAATCGGGTGCCATCCGCCAGTTCTCCCTCCACATTATGGCCCCACTTTTGATGCGCCAGTCCGCCTTCGTTCAGGATTTCAGGGCGAAAACCATCCATCGCCTGTTCCACTACCAAGCGTGAATCCTGGAAGGCAAGGCGTGTTACATTGGGACTGATATCGTCATTACCCCATAGGAGTTTGCGCGGCTTTTCAGGCCGGTATGTCGGGGCATTTGCGCCATTGATCAATTTCACGATCAAGGCCGCAATGCCTTTTGGAAAATCAAGTGACTTTGGCATAAACTCTCCCATTGGTTCTGAATCCCTTAGCACATTCATTCTGTCGCAGTATGGCACAGTCTTGCATCTAACGGCGAGTCTCACTTTTTCATTAGTGAAAAACCTTGCAATCAACGCATATGTGTTCATTTCATCGCATAGTCAAAATGAAATGTCTTTGAACACGTCCCTGAACTATCAAAATGTTCAGTCTGGAATCTAAGGCAAACTGTCGCTGTGAAATAGGATACTGCCATAGATTGACGTAGCAAGACTTCCCACAGTGGCCGTTGCAAATAAAGGCATATCGATCGCCCCTAATTTACTATAGTTTATCGCGTGTTGCTTGCTTTACCAAGTCCTTGGCCTGCCGGATTAAGGCCGCCGCGAAGTCAATTTGCTTCTTCCATGTTTTAGCCGTGGCATCCTCTAGCCCCTTCAGCGCCTCATCTAGCAACTCGCCGGGGTTTACTTCCTTGTTGTCCGGCTTTTCCTCGCCCGTCCCAAGCATCAATGCCGGCATTGCCCCCTCGATCAATCTCTTGAATTCATTCCGGCCGGGTTTGAAGTAGTTTTTGAGCACCACGTCCGCAGCCTTGTGGCCGGTCACACGGCGTACCAATTCCATGGGAACACTCGCGGCCAGGGCTATTGTGATCCAGGTCACACGGAAACTGTGGAATCCCCGGATATTTGCCATGCGTAAACCATGGCCTTCTTTTCGCTCAACATGGTCATCGCCCAAGCGTTCAATCTCAAGTGGTGCCCACCCGGCTTTTTTGCGCCCTTCATTCCGTGTTTTAATTTCATCTTCGTTGATGAACCCGGCTTTTTCAAAAACCTTGCCCAACCGCCAGTTGATCCCGTTGGGGTTCTTCAGATACATGGCCGCCAAGGAAGGGTATGCATATCCGCTTTTGGCTTTTGGCCGACTCTCTAATTCTGTCCGGAGCATGGATAGAAGGGGGATCTCCACCGTTTCGCCGGTTTTGCTCGTTTTCACGGTGACAAACCCGTTTTCAAAGTCAACGTCATCCCATTTCAGCAGGCACGCATCTCCCCGGCGCATGGCCGTACAGACCCCCGTGATAATCAACGGCCGCATCAGGTTGTCATTCTTCACCACGTTCACAATGGACTTCAATTCTTCCGCCGTGAAGGGTTTTCGGTGGATGGTCGCCTGGTCTTTGCTGATGATCCTGTTGAACGGATTCGTCAGCATCCCGGCATCTTCGCGCAGATTCTCAAAGGCACCGCGAAGGAGAACTAACTCAGCGTTATAGGTTTTCGGGCTCACCCCACGGGCTTGCTCACCCCTCATGAACGCTTCTGCGATCTTATTGGTTACTGCGGCCATTTCTTTTACCAGGGGATATTCAGCCTTAACAAAATTCTGGAAGCGGATAAAGATACCTTCAGCCCAATTGACGTACTGATCCTGGGGTTGCCGTTTCCGGGGGATATTCTTCCATTCCTTGAGCAGGTGTAGCAGGGCAATAGAACCAATCCGATGCCCGAACTTCACCCTGTTAATTTCCTGAACCAAGTCTTCCGGTCGGCGTTGTTCCTTGACGCCCGTAATGTGTTTGTCCAAGGCCTCCTGCGCCAACTGGCGGGAGAGCTCGAATGCCTTATCCCCGGGGGAGCCTTCGATTTCAACTTCAAGTTTGGTGCAAGCCCGCACCCCATTTTTCATCCACCGGCCATACCACCACTTGCTTGTCTTTCTGATTTCCAGTCCCATAATGCCTCCTATGAATGTCTGCGAAACGCCCTTCGATTACCGACACAAGCAGTATACACAAGAGGGGGCGAAATTGCCAAACAATTGACCAAACAAGGCGTTTTCAGGGGTGAAATAATTTTAAAATACAAATAAACAAAGGCGAATAATTAAATTATCAATCTGGCTGTTAACCAGAATGTTACAGGTTCGAGTCCTGTCGCCGGAGCCATTCGACTCGGCGGGCTGAGGCCCACCTCGCTCATGGCAAGCCAAAGATCGACAATCTCAGCACGCCGAGGCGAATGCCCTGAGCGACTGAGCGCAGCGATGGAGTCGAAGGGCTTTCGAAGGGTCAAGAATCAGGCCATTAACCAGTGTTTCATGCCATTCTACGTTTATATCCTGCAGTTGAAAGACAATCGCCTTTACGTCGGCCACTCCAATAACCCACCACGCCGTCACTCTGAACACGAACAAGGGAAGGGCTGCCGCACGACCAACATATTCGGCGCAGGAGAAATCATCTTTGTTGAGGAACATCCTGACCGTCTATCCGCCGCCCGGCGGGAGACGCAACTCAAAGGATGGACGCATGCCAAGAAACTGGCACTGGCTACAGGTAATCTGATCGGACTTCACGACCTGGCCAAACGCCGGTCCTGACCCTTACCGCGCCCACACTGGCGTTAGGAAACGATACCTCCCACCCTTAACCGCCTCTTCGCCGATAACCTCCGGGCAGCGCGCGGTTGTCCGGCGGCCGACAATCACTTCAGGCCAACGTGTTCAGCCATTCCCCCGCATCCGTCATCACCACCGGCCCAACAAACCGCCGTCAACCAGAGAACACTCCCTCGCTGGCATTCGGATCCGCCTACGGGGCAGGCGCGTCAGTCACCGGAAACCATCCTGAAGAATGAGCTTTACACCATAAACAAGCACGGTAAGCTTTTGATCGTTTTGGGATGGGAATGGATTGGAGTCCGCTACGCGTTCTCCTCAAGGATGAGTTGTGCGGTCAGGCACCGGAAAGGAATGATGAGCGCAATATATACAATGTCAATCGAGTGCGTATGGGGAGCCTATCTCAAGGAGCGATTCTTTCGAGTGATCGAAGTGCCCTCCGAAATGACGCTCCACGACCTGCATTCCTACATGCAGGAATTGACGGGATTCGACGACGATCACATGTCCACGTTCTACGTGGCCAACTCGCACAGGGGGAAGAAGGTCTGGTTCACGGAAACCGGAGAGTATGATGATGGAAATGATGCGCTCGACGGTGGGCCGATGTGGGACATCACCCTCGACAAAATCTTCCCGCTTCCTAAGCATAAGAGGCTGTACTACTGGTTTGACTTCGGAGACGACTGGATCTTTGAGATTCGGAAGAAAGGGAAGGATGGGCTTTCGGTCTCAAGCGTTCACTATCCTCGAGTAATCCAGAAGGAGGGACCGGAACCCGAGCAATACCCGATGGTTGAGGAATAGGGGTAGTCGCTGATCTCCAGGATATTCAGGATAAAAAAGTAAGTCCAGAACTCCCCGAACGAGAGGGGGATTAATCGCCAAAAGGATTTGTCACTCTGACGCCTGTATTCTGAAAGTCGCGGGTGTTGCGTGTGGACACAGTGAGCCCATGAATAAGTGCGGTGGTCGCGATCAGGCTGTCCTTGACCGGCATGGCCCGGCCTAAAGTTCGTAGGTCAGCTAGCAATTTGGCCCAGCGCAGCCCACACGCCGCGTCCCAGGGAAGGCAATGAATCCTGCGGATCCCTTCTTCGAACCAATGTTCCAATTGGCAGCGACGGGTGCCGACGGGAAGAAGATGAATGCCAAACCGTATAAGACGACATCTTACTTATCTGACGTCAACGAAGATCACCCAGGGCTGATTTCAATATTTGGAGCCGGCGGTCCCCGCCGGTAGCGACTGATCAGTTGAACGGGGTTCCTTTTCGAGCCTTGGAGATGACGTTCATAACCTCTAGTGCTTCGGCGAAGTTGATGGGAAATTTCTTTTTATTTCGAATCGACTCGTAGAGGTAGTCCCAGATGCTGGTCATGCTGACATTAAGTGCCGGGCAGATATCGATATCCTTTTCTACCCATTGCAGTGTATCTGCGCTTCCAAATGACTCCTCCGGATCCCCAGGATTAGCCCGACGCAGGGTTAGTTTCTGCTTTGGATCGATGTATCGCAGGTGGAACTTAGCCCCTTCGCTCCGAAGCGCGCCTCGTGAGCCGTGTACCAGGTATTCTGGTTCGCCCAAGGCTGACCCGCCGCTGATCTCCAGATCCACGATGCGGCCATTCGTCCCCTTGAGAATGATCTTGATGTGGTCTTCTGCGTCGCCCACAGCCGCAATTTTCTTCAGATCGCTCCACATGTCTGCTACCGGTGTACCGAGAAGGCGTAACGCATGGTCGATGATGTGCGGACCCCAATTGAGGAGCTGGCCGCCCCCGCAGCGCATGATGGTCTGCCAGTCATCCCGCCGTCCGTAGCCGTTTCGTCGCAACTTGATTTCGTAAACGTCTCCGAGAAGGCCTGAAGCGATAATTTCCCGGACGTGCTGGAATGCAGGCTCGAACCGGCGGTTATGACGAATAAATAGTTTCCCCTTGGCGGCTTGCATGGCCGGCACCAGCTTCTTCGCTTCGGCGTAACTGACCGCCATGGGCTTCTCGAGAAATACGTGCTTTCCGGCTTTCAAGGCAAGGAGGGCATGCTTGACGTGTTCAGTGCTTCGGGTGGCAATGTCAATAAGTTCCACCTCGGGATCCTTCACCATCTCTTCGACGCTATTATAGGTTCGGCACTGATAGGCGTCGGCCATGCGCGTCCGACGATTGGGCAACGTATCGCACGCCGCCATGATCCTGAACTGGTTTTCACGCCCTTTCAGTTCGGGGCAATGCATGCCCCATCCGGCACGTCCAATTCCAGCGATTCCAACATTGATCGGTTTTGATGTTTTTTTCATAGAGCCTCTTAGAGTCCCATCCCGGCCATAAATTCGAAACTTGACCGGATGCAGTCGAACGGGTCGCGTCGACAGGTATCCTGTTCAATGGCGTACCAGCGGACACCGGCTGCTTCGCAGGCCGGAACGATGTGGGCCCAGTCCATGTTGCCTTCGCCGATCGGAGCCATCACGGGACCTTCCGCCGCAACTTCCTTGTCCTTGAGGTGGATCACTGGCACGCGCCCATGACAGCGTTCGAGAACGCGGGTGCAGTTGAATCCGGCATTCTCGACCCAGTAGAGATCCATCTCGAGCATCAGGTCTGTCCCGCCTTCGGTGATGAGAATGTTGTACAGGCTCTTGCAGGGATCGTTGGGGAAACGCATAAATTCATGGCTGTGGTTGTGGTGCCCGAAGCGGATATCCGCGGCCTTAAGCTTGGCGATGACGGGTTTGGCGTCCGCCAGCCATTTTCGGTAACCTTCCGGCGTGTGGCCATATTCTTGGGGAATGCCCCCGATGGCTGCGAAGTCACAGTCTAGCTCGCGGTGGAACTCGATCTCTTGATCCGTCTTGGCCATTAGGTCGCCCCAGCCCCGGTGTGTGGCAATGCATTTGAGTCCATTGGCGTCCAGCATTTTTCGCGCTTCTCGGGCGGAGATCTCCGGGTTATCGCCTCCCATGCATCCAACCGCCGACATCTGAACGGCGGGATACCCCATACCGGCAATCCGCGCCAGCGTATCAGCCAGATCTTTGCCCGTCTTGGTGAAATCCCTCACCGTGTACATCTGCACGGCCAGTTTCGATCCACGCTTCGCCATATAATCTCTCCTCAATGTTTTTCGCGTTAGTTGAAAGTGTCTTTCTACCCCTGCTCCCGGAATAATTCAAGCAGGCATTAGCGATTCTTTTCAAGAGGGGAGCAAGGCAAATTTCATTTTTTGCTGTGTGAGTATTAACTGGCACACTTGGATCGTGCAATCCTGTTGCCGAAGAATACCACCCTCGTATTGGATAATTGCCGGTTGAAGCTTTCAGACCGCTGTCGTGACAATTTCATCCGGAGTGCCAACTGTGGTGTCGGGATCACTGAAATAAAGCCTCTTCGAAACATTCATATTATCGGAGTGGGTGAGGTCGTGGTCGAGGGGGCTGAGCATCCGCGTGCTACAGGCGATGCGGGGAAGGCTTTGTCTGGGGATGCCGCCATGATCCCAGGGCGCTACACGCCCGTGTCCTACGGGACTGATGCAGGGGTGGCAGGTGAAAACCAGCAGAGTGATTGGAGAAGCATCGGCATCCTGCTGGCGTATGTTGAGAATTTCTCCTTGCAGAATTTGATGCTTAAGAATGCGCACTCTTGGGCTATTTCACTGGAACATTGCGCGTATGGGGATATCCATGGTCTCAAACCGCCATCCCTATAGGAATCCCAAACCCTCGCCTAAGCAATAGGATGTCTGGCCGTAAACCTCAATGTACCCTTTATTAACGCGGCTCGGCAAGCCTCGCCATCCAAAATGCATCATAGAGACTGTATGGAAAACCGTTTTTTGGAGGGCGAAGCTCGCTGAGCCGCGTGGCCAGGGCGAATCATGCGAGCTCATTGTGGCCGGAACGGCCTTAGGCGAGGATTTTTGGGAATACATTCCTCTTGTTGCTACGGGAACATTGTGTAGAGTTGCCGTGATTTTTTAAATCCCATTAGGAGTTTTTTCATGAAGGTTAATATTTCTGCGACTGGTAAAACGTTAGGTAAGGCCAGTGCGCAACTGCTCTCTAATAATATCGAATCATACGAGAACACGATTCCCTCCATGCTGTCGGATCGGTTGCGCAATGCAAAGTTTGCTGGGCCTGTGAATCTGCAGACCGGGGTTGCCGCCGAATGGGAACCGTTAGGGAATTGCATGGGTGGGGTGATCTGCAAGTTGGTACCGGGCATGTATATGTCGGGACATGAGGCGCAGCTGATCCAGTGTTACCTCGAGGAAGGGCAGATGGGCATTTTGCAGGCAGGTGTACATGTCCGGGAGGGTGAAGAATTCGAAATTGAAATGTGGGCGCGCGCTCATGATCGCCCCGTTAAGGTTGAAGTCTCGTTGAAACTCCCGGGTCGCAATGTGGGCGCTGAGCATAAGGATACCATGACGTTCGATCTGGCCCACTGGCATCGTCGAACATGCCGGATTAAAGCGCCGGGGACTTGTGATGCTACGTATTTTAATATCACCATTGGTGGGGACTGTCGGGTCCTCATCGATCAAGTTCATATGCGGCCGGTGGGGCAGACGCATGTGTCTCAAGAAATGCTGAACGCATTCGATAAATTCCCTTGTCCCGTTTTACGCTTCCCGGGCGGATGCGTGACCTGTACGTATCACTGGGAGCATGGTATCGGGCCGGTTCAGTTGCGCCCGGTTTGTGACGACCCGGTATTCAAGTACAAGTTGTATTATGATTTTGGGACTGACGAATATTTGGATCTTTGTGTAACCAAGAACATCCGCCCGTTCATTACGTTGAACACGACGACCGCGACCCCGGAGCAATGTGCCGCCTGGGCAGCTTATGTCAGGAATTGGTATGTGTCACGAAAGCTGGAGATTCCCGCCGCCTATTTTATGTTCGGTAATGAAAATTATGGAACATGGGAAATCGGGCATATGACCGGTGAGATGTATGTTGCGCAATTGGCGGCGATGGTTCCGCTGGTTAGGGCTGTCTATCCGGAAGCACGTATCTTGGCTCTGGGTGAGTGGGAATCCGGAGGGATTCGAAAGGAATACGCCACCCCATGGCGCAGTACAGTGATCGAAAAAGCGGCTGGCTTGTTCGATATGCTCGTTGTTACCCGCTATACATGGGGTTCCGATAGCACTGCTTTCCCGCAAACTCTTGAGTCGATTGCGGACCAGGTCGCAGATAAGGTTTCCGATCTTGAGAAACAGGCCCAGAGTATCCGTAACTCAAAACTCGATTGCACGATGGCGGTTGTGGAATGGAACTATTGGACCCGGGCCAGTCATAATGACCACTCAGGGTTCTATGAACCCAATGACATCCGCCATTGCTTGTATGCGGCTGCGTTTATCAACGCCTTCTGTCGGATGGGTGATATTCTTGAAATCGCGAACTACTATTCGCTTGTGAATACCATGGGTATGATCCATGTGCACCATGGCGAGGTGCAGTTATCTGATATTGTGAAGGTGATGAATCTCTATGCCGAGGCATTGCCGGGAACGACGCTTGAACTTGATGTTAACGCACCTAAATTGACCGAGAAGAGCAAGGTGCTGGACGCCAATTTCATTCGTAAGGGAGCTGAGCTGTATGGTTTCCTTGTCAACTACAGTGCTACTGAATCGGTGACGGTTGATTTGCAGAAACTGGGTATGATCATCGCCGCGAAAGGACTTACGGCAGATGGCATTCTCAAGCCTGTGCAAGAGATTGATATCAAGGCAATGGGAGAGGGTGTGACGGTGCCACCCGCTTCGATTGTACGGGTGACGTGCCGGGGTTGACAGGAAAAATACTCATTTTGGACACACTATGAAGCCAGAAGCTCGATTGTTTGCGACTCCCAAAACACTGACGTTGCGCGATGGACGCAGTATCACCATTAGGTTGCTTGAAGCGACTGATGGTGAAGCGGTGGTATCTTTTTATGCCGATATTCCCAATGAAGACGGAAAGTATTGCTTCTCGCCTAGTAGTCGAACCCGCAGTAAGGCCTTGGAGCGGGTTGTCAGAGCTGACGCGGCGCGTGAGGTGTGTTTAGTGCTTGCTGATGCGGAAGGCCAAATTCACGGCGAGGCCTGGTATCAGTGGGGGGCGGACGATGCGGCTCAAAGTACTTTGGGAATCACCATTCGGCGAACGATGCAAGGGGTGGGGGCTGGGCGTTTACTGACGCAGCGGTTGTTGGAAGTTGGAGATATTTATGGGCCGCCGATCATGAATCTCACGGCGCAGGTTGAGAATACCCGCGCTTGGAAATTATATACCAGTTTGGGTTTTGTCATCTTACGTCAGCAGATGCGTGAAGTTCGTGAAGACTCGCCGGAAATGCCTGAATTCTATATGGAACGGAAAATGGGGCGGCGCTGTTGAGCGGGGGCGGCTTCACGTTGCATAAATCCGGAAATGGGGGCCTTGATTCCCGGCCAATTAACCATTCGAATTGATTTCTGCAACCCATACGCATACCGGGTGCCCCGCGCTCTCATTTGTGATGGACTCGCCCAAGGACGATGGGTACGTGAAACTGATTTGTGAGCGGTTGGGGGAGGCGGTGCGTGAAGCCGTTGGCACGGCGCGTCCGTCGAAAATAGGGTCTGCCACGGGGCGGGCACAGGTTGGGTTTAACCGGCGTCTGTGTTGGGCTGATGGTACGCATACGATGTACGGTGATAGTTCGCGGCCTGATTTTACAGGGTTTGAGGGGCCTGATGATCCGACGCATACGGCCCTGTTTGTGACCGATGAGGCGGGCCAGTTGATGGCCATTGGCGACCTCGCCCACACCCGACACCCGTACCCTTCAACACAACAGGACGCATCTGCGATTTAGCGGTCTTTTTTTGTAGGGCCGTCGCTTGCGACGTGCCGCTGGACGATGTTATCGCCA
>JBBQNS010000119.1:0-10505 GCA_038330175.1 Kiritimatiellia bacterium | reverse complement strand
GGATCAATATCCTGTCCGGGTGTCTTAACCAGCGGAACATTATAGTCGCATCCAGCCAGAAACACACAGAGCAACATCCCTATTAATTTATACATTCGAGTTCTCCTGGTTCAACTCAGTCGTGGCTAAATACCATTTTCTTTGCGTCGACGCCATGAATGGCCGTCAGCTTCTTGATGATAGAAGTGCATTTGGTTTCGTTGCCGACCAATTCGAGCAAAATGATTCCACTCGGGGATGTGGTGGGGCTACCGTCGACATCATGCAAGCCCAAACGTGTTTTGATGTGGGCGCCGAATTCCGTGAATACTTTTTGCACAACCCCGGCATGTTTAACTCGATCCGTGATGTGAACGCCAACGATAATGTGTTTATGTATTTTCATAAGAGTTCTTTACCATATCGTTAGCCCAGAGAACAATCTCCGATCTCATCAAAAGTTGTCATTGCTTTTAATCATTGGAGCCGGCGGTCTCCGCCGGTGGTGACTTTCGGGAATGACTATCAACCTGTCCCTTGGGAGCCGTCCCTTGGGAGCCAATGATAGGAACAGGTTATCTGTGCGGCTTACTATCTCAGAGGCATTCACAAAACCCAATGTGCATAAGCTTTAGCATAGCATGGTGTGGATCTCTTTTTTTCGACATAGCCACTGACCTCCGACGACACCATTAGAAAAACGCGGTGGCTAGAATGGCTTCGGCTTCATGTGTCCATTCTTTTGAAATGGCACGTCCCTTTGGAAGCAGAACCATCAGACGGCGCGAACTATCGGGAAGCGTATCGGTTACGGTCGCAACTCAGCAGTTCTCATTATGGCTTCTTTTGGAGCGGAATCGGTGACGATTCCGGGCATTTCCGGAACGTTTACATGTTCCGCTCCGAGAAAAATTGACCGGACAAGGCTATAATGAGAATTCACTTGCCAATCTACCATCTCGCAGGCTTCGACAGCAGATTAGCCAAGTGAATTGAATATTAACTTGCCAATCATCCAGTGGCGGACTGGCAAGTTAACATCAATTGTTGATCGCAACTGGAGAGTGGGTGTCTGGAGAATAGGGCGAGCTCAACGTCGCTTGAGTTTTCTTTACATGAAGTGAAGTGCTACGCTAATCTCTGTTTTTACAAGGTATTTGGTAATTACAAAAGGTTCGTATATGAAACTCGGCCACACGATTCATGCGCTCAGCGCATTTCCGCACGATCCCCTGGTGACAAAGGCCCTTCATCTGTTCAAAAAACGCCTTGAAGCCCGGACTGAAATCACCGTCCAACACGGCAACTTGGATGATCCGGATCAGTCTATCCCTAAAACCAATTTAGCCCTTATCGCAGGAATCTCCGGCCCTGAGCTGGCCGCCATTCTCAAGAGTGCCGGAATGAAACCGAACAAGCATCCCGAAGGTTTCACTTTGCTGATCACAAAGACCACTCCGGCGATCCGACGGCTTCTTCCTTGTGCGCCAAACAATATTGCCGTGGTGGCGGGAGGAGGCCCTCGCGGAGTGCTATACGGAATCGGCAAGTTGCTCCGACTGACCATTTTCACAAAAAACTCGGTTTTATGGACGCCCGTTTCCTTAACGGAAACCCCGGCCACAACTGAGCGATGCACCTACCTCGCCACTCATTTCAACAACTGGTACGAACGGGCACCAGAAAAGGAAATTGTCGAATACGTTGAGGAACTGGCTCTCTGGGGATTCAATGCCATCGGTACCTGGTTCGATGCCAACTGGTATTCCGCTGACTTTGACCAGCAGCCTGACAGTCCCGGCATGAACATGGTCAGTCGCGTGAGCACCATCAACCAGACGGCCCGTGCCGTGGGCATGGCTGTCCACCTTGTTGGAATTGCCAACGAAGGGTTCCAGCACCAGCCACCCAAACGGCTCCGGGCGGATATTTTGGGCAAGCGTGGAGGCTTCTATCCCTACAGCCAGATCTGCCCTTCCCAACCGGGCGGGCTGGATATGATACTCCGCAACCGTCGGCGTATATTGAAACTCCTGGGGCCTATCGATGTGTACCACCACTGGCCCTATGACCAGGGCGGTTGCGGCTGCGACCAGTGTTCGGATACCAATCATGCCTGGGGAAAGACGTTCCTTAAGATCGGACCTGACATTGCCCGGATCGTGCGAGAGGTAAATCCCGGCGCCAAATTCATCATCTCGACCTGGTATATGGATAAGAACGAACTAAAAATGGTGTACGACCTCTGCAAAAATGGCGAGTCCTGGTTTGACGGTGTCATCATGCAAACGGAAAACGCGAAAAGCGCGCTCATTCCACACCCGTATTCGAAGGCCGTATTTCCCGAAATCAGCATGTTTGACTGCTATTTCACGGCTTACGGTTCCAACGGGGCCAACCCGGCCATCCGCCGGTTCGTGCAGAACGCGCGGGAAATCGTGGCCCTCAACTACGGCGCGATGTTGTACTCGGAAGGTATGTATGAAGATGTCAACAAGGCGACTTGGGCGACCATCCTCTGGAACCCAATCCGAACCGCAGAGGACATCGCCGACGAATATAGCGGATACTATTTCGGGGCCGACTTAAAGAAAACAGGCCGCAAGCTACTTCTGGCGCTGGAGGAAACGTGGGGTGCAGTCAAACTCTCCAAGAGTCTACCCGAGACCACCGAGGCCATCTTCTCAGCGCTGGACGCCATGAAGCACAAGATCCCACGAACCCAGGAATCCCGGCTTCGGTGGAAGGCCCTGTGGCATCGGGCAAAGATTGACAACTTGATGAAGAGAGTCGGCAGCGATCGGGACACCGGCATTTATCGCGACGCGATATTTCTGTTCCAGAGCGCAAGAGAAGCCGATGGCAGCCTAAAGCTGCGACAGATCACGCGTAACCTGCTCCATCGGTTGGAGAAGAGAAATAGAGGCATTCAGGCTCTATTCTCCGCCTACACGAGCCATCTCAAGGAGTTTCATCTTCAGCGCACAACAGTTCTCCTGTTCCGGCCTGACAACGTTCTGGGAAGCCGGGATTACACAATTCTGCAGGCGGGCTTGAAGAAAGCGCTTAAGGCTAGGAACAACGAGTCCCTGAACAATGCCGTGCGCGACGCATTCAAGCGATGGATTTGGCTAAACCAAGGGGTCTCTTCCGAGTTCCTGTTCCTGTGACACAATCTAGAGCCTGTTCGAAAAGGGTTTGAATCTGAGAGAACAGCTCGCAAATGAAGACTCCTAGCCCTAACCCCTTTGTCGCGAGCTTTGTCGAAAAAAGTACCAAACGTAAGAGACAAATCGACAAAGTTTGCGACAAAGCTCGCGACAAAGATTAGGACATACGGAAATTATGGCGCCGTAGACCTTTTCGAGCAGGGTCAATCTATGACATCGGCTTTACTCTGGTCGAGATATTGACAAGAACTTGGCGCGAGTTTCGACATAGCCCCTGACCTCCGGCGATACCATTAGAAAAACGCTGAGGCTAGAATGGCTTCGGCTTCATGGGCCCATTCTTTTGAAACGGCTCGCCCTTTTGGAAGCAGAACCATCAGTCGGCGCGAAGCCATTTTATTTTCCAAGGCGACAGCGGAATATCGGTCAATGAGCTGGGAGGGGGCGTGGCGAATGATGTCCACTAGATCATCTAGCAAATCAAGAGGTTCTTCTGACTGCGGGACCAGGACAAATTGAAACAGATTATCCGGAAGTTTGCAAATGGCCTGCTTGATGAAAGCCGCCAACTCTTTGCGTTGAGCGAATAGATTTAACCCGTTAAAAAGAAAAGCGCGCCGGTTTTGTTGACCTTGAATCGGTCGAATTCTTGGATCGGAAACGTAAAGTTGCTCTGGAAACAAATCGAGCTTTCGCCCTACGAATCGCGGAGTAGGGACGTCGGACCTGAGTCGGGGGTGCTGAGTGATCAGGGTCTCGACGGTCTTAAAATCATGACGATCCATTGAGGAGGTCTGTGTAACCCCGTAGGGGGGACGTGACTGGGCTTGGATCTTCCACTCATGCTGCCGGGTGCAGAGTTCAGTGCCGGGGAGCAAGAGGGTTTGCAGACATTGGATATTCACCCCTTTCAGCTTTAATGCCCAGTTGGCCGATTGCTGAACCTCCTCGGCTCGCTGCAACGGAAGCCCGTACATGATGTCCACCGTCACGTTGATACGGCGTTGCGTCAACCTCTTGATTCCGGCATCAAGTCGGTTGAGCGCCGTGGGGCGCCGTATGGCCTTGAGGACGGCGGCATCCCGGCTTTGCACCCCCACTTCAACATCCACGAAATGAGCGGCCGCCATCAGATCGGCATCCGCCTCAGT
This sequence comes from Kiritimatiellia bacterium, assembly GCA_038330175.1. Lineage (GTDB taxonomy): Bacteria > Verrucomicrobiota > Kiritimatiellia > CAIKKV01 > CAITUY01 > JAABPW01. The sequence goes on along the minus strand of JBBQNS010000119.1, from coordinate 6,205 downwards.
TACCTTAGTGGCGTTGAGTTCCGCGAAAAAAGAAAGTTTATCTTTGCGATTAAAGGCGGCGAGGAGCTTGAGAAGCTCATGAAAGCGGGGATGGGCATTAAAGGTGGGATCAACAAACCGTATTTCAGTGGCTCCAATTTGTTGGAATACCTGAAGGCGAGACATGATGTCTGCCGGACTAAGAAAAGACATGGTGCGCCGCAACTGGGGATAGCGGCAATAGGTGCAATGCATGGGGCAGCCCCGGGAGGTCTCCAGATAAGCCATCCCGTTGATATCGGGTCGGCAGGCGGCATATCCTGGGGGAGGTATTTGGCGTGCGAGTTCCACAGGGGGAGTTGGCGTTTTCCCCCAGCGATATCCTTGCGATGTCCTGAGTGCGACTGAAGAGAACAGTACCGGCTTCCGGGTGCGAAAGGATCTTAGTAAAGCCGGGAATACCCTCTCGCCTTCACCCGCTACAATCGCATTGGCAATTTTGTTTTTGAAAAGAAAGGGGTGGGAATGGGCTACTTCCGGCCCCCCGAAAAGAACCCGGGTATGGGGACGTAGTTTCTTGATTTGATGCATCACGCGCAGGGTACGTTCGATGTTCCAGAGGTAAAGGGTACAGGCGATGATGTCAGGTTGATGAGAGAGAATTTCGTTCAACAGGGCGGGGGTGTCGTAGGTGTCGGCAGCAGGGGGTAATTGATGGAAATCGTAATAGTCGTCTTCATTTTCCCGTTCCGCTGCGAATTGCAAATAAGCCGCCGCGAGCGGAATGTTTTCGGTCTGCCCGTGTATGTCATTATCCAACTGGGGGAGCTGGATAAATAAAATTTTCTTTCGTGCCACCATGATTAAACATTTCTTACTGCAGAGCTTTCTAACATTGTGAAAAGAAGACTTCACCTTAAAATTCTCTGGAGGCTCTTGCAAAACCCGTTACGAGGGTTTTGCAAGAGGCTCTGGTATTTCAGATAAACTCCGTATCAGGGTTTCCCTGATGCCAAAATCAGGATTTTGCCAAGTATACACCACCACAGGCTTCGCGTAATATAACCTCGCTTGCTGATTTATAAAACGTATTCGGAACCGGCAATCCGTCGGCGATGTTGAGGAGTGGATGATGAGCGGTGCAGGACATTTTCTAGGACTTGCGGTGACGTGCGCGGTATGCGGCATGTTTATGGCCTGCCCTGTCGGCGCTGCCGAACTCGCCTCCAACGCGTCCCCGCCCCACGCGGCGTCTTCCGCTGCTCCCCGCCTCACCAACACTCTCGCCGGCGCCAAGGCGGGCTTATTGGTCAAAGCGGGGGGGGCTTGTGTTCCGCTACCGCAAGCCCGCTACGCTGGCCCAGGCTGTTGAGTTAGCCAAGGCCGAGAAGGTTTCCGTATTACAGGGGTGACTTTAGCGCTGACAGCTGGTGTGCCTCTGGAACTCGTGCAGAAGGTCACGGGGCACAAGACCGTTGACGTAGTCCTAAAACACTACTTCCAGCCCGGTCGGGAGGAGTTCCGTAGAGCCTTGCAGTCCGCCATGCCAAAGCTACTGACCAACGGCAGCAAGACTCATAAGGAATCGATGCTCGAGATACTCGACGGAACCTCATCGAAAAGATGGAAGAAGGATGCCGCTCGGATACGGGAACTGGTGGCTAAAATTTGAATGCCGGTCCTTTTGGCCAAATGCGAAACCTGTAGCGAACTAACATCCCACAAATTTTTGCCTTAGCGGCAATCTACCTCTCGTAACTCGTAACACCCTGATGGTGAATCTCTTTGACAGCGGTGGAATTAAATGTATTGTTCAAAACAATTCCGCCAGAACTAGGTGGAAGGGACAATTTATGATTTTGATGCATTGGTACGCAGTAAGGCTTCTCTTGAAAACCACGAATTTTCTGTCTGTGAAGCAAGATGTGTGGAGATGCACTCCGTGTGGGCGCGGCTCCCTGTCTTGTATTTCACGGCCGGGGCTTCGTGGTCCCTCAAGAGAGGTATGAGCTTGGAGTTCGCGCCTCTTTCATTGGGGGGGGGGGAATGAAAGGGCATGCGAGGATTCCTTGGAAATAGTAAGAAAGGAAACGTATGTCGAAGAAAAGTAGTTTATCCCTCATCCCATTTATAGGGGTTTGCATTTTTGTGGTAGTTGCTACCGGTGGCGAGATTACATATCACTATGACTCCCTGAACCGGCTGACCAATTCCATCTATTCCCAAGGTGTGATAGCAAGCTATAAGTACGACTCCGCCCATAATGTCCGCGAAATCAAACTCATCCAGGATACCGACGATGATGGGCTCCCGGATTATTGGGAGATGCTTTATTTCGGATCGCTAACAGCGACCGACGGGACGTCAGATTTCGATGGTGATGGGTTAAGTGATTATGCGGAATATTTGGCAGGTACCGATCCGACCGACCCCAATTCCTCAATGAGTTTTTCGGGATGTTGGGGCGGATACAGCGGGCCGTCAGGTTTTAATATCGTCTGGTCAAGCTCATCAAATCGTAACTACGCGATTGAATGGACATGCAGCTTGATGACAAATTTTACAATGTTGGTGACGAACATCCCGGGAGCCCCACCGCAGAATCAATATTTCCACGAGACGATGGAATCAAACGCATTTTACCGGGTAATCCTCCATGATAATGATGCCACTGATGTGGAGGTGATCCTATGAATCTGAATTACATGAGATTCTTCGCGCAAAAGCATATGAGGCTTGCTCTAACTTCTGTGGTGTGGTGTTTCTGTTTGGCGACGTTCCCATCTTATGCCCAAAATGAGGAGCCCGCCACATGGATAAACGGAAATCTATTACCCTGCGACACCAATGACACTGGGGGTATAAAAATCCTGAGCGATGCATTAGGAACCACAGTGGTGAGCAATGAGACGGCGGCCAGTGAGGATGTCCTTGCATTGGCGAGGAGCCTTGAATATGACCCCGTCCTAATTTACCGTTACGTTAAAAACAAAATCGAGCCCGGCTCACTTGTTTTCGGGGTGCATAACGGCGCTTCAGGGTGTCTGCTGGCCGGGAGAGGAAATGAGTTTGATCAAGCCGCATTGCTGGCCTCCCTTTTGCGGGTGTCCAGTTATACGACCCGGTTCACCTACGCTAAGGTCAATTATCTGAAGCAGGATTTGGCCAAACTATATGGGATATCTACCGACGATAATGTCCTAGCTAATCTTTATGGCCGTGGCGGAGCTCCTAGCATCGGTTATAGCGCAACCCTCTGGCAAGTCCAGCGACTTTGGGTGGAGGTCTCAATCAGCAATACATGGGTTCGATTAGACCCCTTCTTTAAGGATTACGTTTCAAATGCGACCAACAATTGGCCTGCAGTTGCTGGCTTCAACCGATCCATGTTTCTGGGCGGTGCTTTGAACGGGGCCACCACCAACTCCAGTTATGTCCAGAATTTAAGCGAAACCAACATTGCCCAAACATTGACAGGCTAGGTCACGAATATCATTTCCTTTATAAAAACCAACAATCCAAGCGGAAGGATTGATTCTCCGGGGACAGGCTTGATTCTCCGGGGACAGGCTAATAGTAGAATTATATTTACAATAATATAGACATATTTCCGTTATGTATTGAGCCCATGAGCCTGTCCCTTAGAAGGAAGGGGACAGTCCCTGGCGAGGTTCACAACTCAAGCCGGCCTGTTTAAGGAACCGGCAAAATAGAGGGGGATGAAGCGTAACCGCTGTTCTGGTAGTTCAGCGAAGGGGGCGCAGGAAAAAACGAGGCCGTCCCGGCAGCCCGGATGGTCTTTGAGGAGCTGGTGGAGGCTCTTCAGGCTACCTGCGCTGCCGCTCTTTACCTCAATCGGTTGGATGCCATTGTGTAGTTCCACAAGATAATCCACCTCCGCCGTGCTGTTTTTGGACTCGCGCTTCCACCAGTGGGGCTCATGCCCGGGCAGGGACGCAGCGAGTTCCTGCCCGACAAACTGTTCGGCCAGGGCTCCCCGGTAGATGGCCAGCAGATCCTGCTGCGCCCATTCGTCGGCGGCGGTGCGGTTGCATACGGACTGCATCAACCCGATATCGCCTAATATCGTTTTGATCCGGGGGCTGGCCGCACAGCTCAGGGGAAGCCCGTCAGCCGAGGCGGCGTAGACGGGACGCAGGAGTCGCGCCGTCGACAGGACTTGGAAGGCTTTCTTGTTTGTGGTGCCCGAGTAATTTTGAGCCAGACGGGCATAGGCGATCTGGCCGCCCACGGCTTTGGCAGCGCTTTCCCAAACCGTTTCAAGACAGTGGCGGTCAACCCTCGGAGTGTACTTGGAAAAGTCCTGTTGAAAAGCGGACAACAGATTATCCTGCTCGGCACGGACGTCCAGAATGCTATGAGTGTCTAGCCAAGTCTGGATGCATCGGGGCATCCCGCCTGTCATCCAGTAGCGTCGCAGTTCCTGTAGGAGGGCTTCGTGGATGGCGGGGGAGACGCTGCGGGGCGGCTCCATGAGCAGCGCAGCCATGCTGTCATGTCCGGTCGCGAGCAGATATTCGCCGAACGTCATCGGGAAAAGATCAAGAAACTGGACGCGGCCAACCGGGAAGGAAACGTTTTCCAAGGCGAAATCCAGCAGCGATCCGGCAGCGGCCACATGCAGCTCAGGTAGCTGCTCGTAGAAGTAGCGCAACGAGGCCATGGCACGGGGGCATTGCTGCACCTCGTCGAAGACCAGAATGGTTTGACCCGCACGGATCGGCTGGCCCAGAAGGATCTCCAGTTCCGTAAGAATCCGCTTGGGATCCAGGTCAGCCTCGAAGACCGACTGCCATTTCCTGCTCTGCTCAAAATCAATCAGTCGCAGGCCGCCCGGAAATGAAGTGTTGGCGAACTCCCGGAGGCACCAGGTTTTCCCTGTCTGCCGCAGCCCCCGCAGGATCAGCGGCTTCCGGAGAGGCGAATCCTTCCATTGTCCCAGCTTTTCAAGAAAAAACCGTTTCATTGCTTTCTTCCTCTCTTTTAGCGTCTGATTCTTCCTAACCCGGCATAGCCGGAACCAAGTCTTAACAGTCTTAACCGTAATCCTTGTTCTTCAGCCCAATGCTAAGCAAGCCAAAAGAAATTTCGATTACGAACAAATCCTTACCAAGACTCGATTGATTCAATTCACAAGGAACTAAGCTGGATCAACCTTATCATGAAATGGAGAAATACCAAGGGTGTTTCGCGTTTATAAATTGAGAAATACCAATGGTTTTTGGTGGGTTGGCGAAAACGCTGGGCCGTAAAGATTCCCCAGAGATTCCCCAGGGACGATTCCCCAGGGACAGGCTAATAGTAGAATTATATTTACAATAATATAGATACATTTTCGTTATGTATAGAAAGGCGAGAGGAGGCCATCTATGCGTAAAGCTCGAATTATTGAGGAAATGTCGGCGTACTATCATGTGGTATCGCGCGTGGTGGGGCGTGAATTCGTGTTTAGTGAAACGGACGAGCGTGAGAAATTCCGAAAGACACTGCGCGCTGTGGAAGGGTTTAGCGGCGTACAGGTTCTGACGTTTGTAATCATGAGCAATCACTTTCATGTCCTTTTACATGTTCCTGAAAAACAAGAGGTTAGCGATGATGAACTGGAACGGCGTATGCGGTATTTGTACGATGAGTTGAGGGTGGATGAGTTCATGGCGAAGCTGAAAACTTTGCGTGAGGTTGGGCAGAATGAGACGGCGGAGCGGATGAAGCGGAGCTATGTGAGGCGGATGTATAATTTGGCGGAGTTTGTTAAGTCACTGAAGCAGCGTGTCAGTCTATCGCATAATCGGCGGCATGGCCGTGTGGGTACATTGTGGGAGGAGCGTTACAAAAGCCTATTGGTGGATGGAGAGGTGGGCGCCTTAAAGGCGGTGGCGGCGTATATTGATCTAAATCCGGTACGAGCCGGGTTGGCGAAAGATCCCAAAGATTATCGATTTAGTGGATATGGTGAAGCGATGGGCGGGGGAATCCAGGCCCGCGCAGGGCTGGGGCAGGTGGTCGGCGGAGGGCTGAGCGATTGGGGCGTGGTGTCTGGGGAATATCGGCAATTGCTGTATTTGAAGGGTGAGGAGCGCGGGGTAAAGGAGAATGGCAGTCCGGTTCGCCCTGGGTATAGTGAGGCGGAAGTCGAAGAGGTGTTGAAGGCGAAGGGGAAATTGTCGCTGAATGAGATATTGCGGTGTCGAGTGAGATATTTTAC
>JBBQNS010000118.1:0-10560 GCA_038330175.1 Kiritimatiellia bacterium | reverse complement strand
TCAGATAAATTAAATCTTCGGCAATATTCGTGGCATGGTCGCCAATCCGTTCCAGATGGCGGGCAATATGCATAAGCTTTAGCAACGGTTCAACCATCGCCGGACTCCGCAGGATTTCCGTTTTGAGGCGGGCGGCCATGGCGCGGTTTAAGGTGTCGAGATCCGCATCCGCGCGGCGGATTTCACGCGCATCCTCAATATTTACGTTCACAAAAGCATCGAGCACTTTTTTCAACATCTGCTGAGACTTCACGGCCATCTCTCCCAGTTGGGGCGGGATATCGATGGGGTGCATATCACACAATAACACCCCGCTTTGGGCAATGTGGGCGGCAAGGTCGCCGATGCGCTCAAGGTCATGGTTGATCTTCAGGACAGCAATCAGGTAGCGGAGGTCTGCGGCAACCGGTTGATGCAACGCCAGAATCTTCAAACACTCCTCCTCGATGTCGACTTCCCGTGCATTGGTCTGGTTCTCGTGTGCCACGACCGATTCGGCTAGAGTGGCATCCCGGTTTTCCACTGACCGGACGGCATCCGAAACGGACTTCTCGACATCAGCACTCATCTCAAGGATTTGCCGCTTCAGTTTATCAATCTCACGCTGAAAATGTATTCTCATAGTGTTCCCTTGTGCCTCAACCGAACCGGCCGGTGATATAATCTTCAGTTTGTTTTTCCAGTGGTTTCGTAAACATCGAGGTGGTTTGGCCATATTCCACCATTGAACCCTCATACATAAAGGCCGTAAAATCTGAAACCCGCGCGGCCTGCTGCATATTATGTGTCACGATAATGATAGTGTATTTTCCCCGTAGTTCATCGATCAGGTCCTCGATGCGCAGGGTGGCTCTGGGATCCAGCGCAGAAGTCGGTTCATCCATCAGCAGAATTTCCGGGTCAACCGCAAGGGCCCTGGCGATACATAGCCGTTGTTGTTGCCCGCCTGATAATCCCAAAGCATTCTGATGTAGCCGGTCTTTGACCTCATCCCAAAGTGCGGCGCCGGTTAAACTCCGCTCAACCACCTCATTCAATTCGTTTTGGCTGATCTGACGGTGGAGCCGAGGTCCATAGGCGACGTTGTCGAAGATCGTTTTCGGGAACGGGTTCGGTTTTTGAAAAACCATCCCGATCCGCCGTCGCAGGGTGACCACGTCAATATTATGCGAATAGACATTCTGTCCGTCGAATAGCAATTTTCCTTCCGCCCGGCAGCCCGGCACCAGGTCATTCATCCGGTTGATGGCTCTGAGCAAGGTGCTCTTCCCGCATCCGCTGGGGCCAATGATCGCTGTCACGCACCCTTTAGCAAAATCCAAGGTGACGGATTCCACCGCCTGATTGGAACGGTAAAACACGGAAAACTCCTGCGCCTGCATATGGGCTAATGTGTTCATAGTCTCTCTTATCCTCTCAATCGTTTCGCGACTCGCGCTCGCATTAAAATGGCTGCGAGGTTAAGCACCAGCACCAGGGTTACCAGCACCAGAACCAGTCCGTACTGGACGTGCCGAATTTCGTCCATCGCCTCGTGTTCAGTGGCAAGATTATAAATGTTCCAAGACAGGGCCGGTGTGGGATTACTGAACACCTGCCATAGGGCGAGGGGTTTTCCGACGCTGACAGCAGCCGTAAAAATAATGGGGGCGGTTTCCCCGGCGGCGCGTCCCATACTGATCACGATTCCGGTGAGAATGCCTGGTAACGCGGCGGGAAGAATAATCGTCATCACGGTGTGCCAGCGGCCAGCGCCCAGGCTTAAGGCCGCCTCCTTGAAGGTTCGGGGTACCGCCTGAATGGCCTCTTCCGAGGCACGGATCACCGTGGGAAGAATCATCAAAGCCAAGGTCATGGACCCAACAAGCACGCTTTTGGAATGGGATACGCCGAGCGTATTAATAAAAAAGGCCAGTCCGAAGAGTCCGAAGACAATACTGGGGACCCCGGCCAGAGTACTGATGCAGGTTCGCAGGAAACTCACTAAAGAATTTTCCGGCGCATATTCAGTCAGGTAGATGGCTGCGATCAAGCCCATGGGGATGGCAAAGAGCATCGCTCCGACGGTCAGGTAGAGAGTCCCCAGCAATTCTGCCCAGATTCCCCCGAAAAAATGTGAGTCGAAAGATTCATCCGTCAGGAATTGCCAGTACATCGTTTTGCGTGGCAAAAGCATTCCGTCCAGATTCTTTTCGAGATAGGGAAAGAGCGGTGCTAGAGCAGTGCCCGCAAAATCCGCCGCTCGGGATTTAAGGACTTTTACGCTTCCTTGTTCGGGGTGACTGTAGTCCCATTCTTCCCGGTATAAAACGCGTTGCAGCTTGATTTGAGCGCGATCCCACCGGGTTTGGCCGAACTGATCGCGCATCAGCATGGGGCGAATGGAGCCCGGGGCTGGGCCCAATAACGTCGTTAGGCTCTTTTTGAATTCTTTGAATAAGGGCATCACTTTGCGACGTTCGGCAGAGGGCATGGATTCCATCTGTTTTTCATAGTCGGCCATCATGCTGTAGACAGGCGCCCGGGCGGCCTTTGCGGAGGCGATCTCCGCCTCAATGGCCGGGCGATTACCCCGCTCAAATTTCTCCATCATCAGCCTGCGGTGTTCCACTGTACCGGTGAAGAAAATGGCGCCTATGCCCCGGGTAAACATCGGGGCCAGCAAAATCACGAGCGCGGTGGTCATCAGGGTGATGGCCAATATCCCCGAGGCCGTGAACGAGTGATCGAGCATTTTGCGGGTTTCAAGGCGCATGGTTCTATCTCCCCACCTTCCTGCGGGTACGTCTCACACCCCACTCGCTCGCGAGATTACAGGCAAATGAAAACAGAAGCAGACAGAGCGCCATGGCAAAGAGCACGTGAAAGCGCGCCGATCCGGTGGCTTGATCGGCTTCACCCATATCGCCAGCGATGGTCGCGGTGAGCGTGCGGACGGGTTGCAGTACATTGTACCAAGGCTGGGGAATTTGTGCGGCGTTGCCGGAGGCCATCCATACTACCATGGTTTCCCCCACGGCCCGCATGACTCCCAGGATCACGGCGGCTATGATGCCGCTACTGGCGGCCGGAATAATCGTCTTAAGGATGGTTTCGGACCGGGTCGCTCCGAGCGCGTAACTGCCTTCACGGAGTTCCCGGCCTGTTGCCTGGATGGCATCTTCGGCAACACTCACCACGGTGGGCAGCGCCATGATGCCGAGGATAATGGATACATTCAACGCATTGGTCCCGCTAGTGATGGTAATGCTGCCCAGTGAATTTCCAAGATGCCAGAGTCCCCAAAACGCCACTGCACTCAAAACTGTCATCCATGTCCATCGGGCCCGGGCCCGGTGGACGGAGGACATCCGGTCCGTCAGCATATCGCTGGCAACGACAATGGTGAGCAAGGCGATGGGGGAACCAATGATCCAACTCGCTACCTTGAGAATATGGCCCCCTTGTTCCTGGAGCAGAGGAGCAAAGACCACCAGTGCAAAAAAACCGTAGGCGACGGAGGGAATGGCTGCCAGCATTTCAATCACCGGCTTGACGACTTGACGAACCGAAAAGGGAAGTACATCGCTCAGACATACGGCCGCTGTAATACCCAGAGGGACAGCCACCAGTACCGCCCCAAGCGTTACCAGTCCGCTACCGATAAAAATGGATAAGGCACCGAATTCCGGAACACTGGCAGAAGGATACCAATGGGTGCTGGTAAAGAACTGTTTAAAACCCTGCAACTGGAAGAAAGGCAGGGCGTCCCGTGCGATAAAATAGAAGATAAACAGAACGGCAAAAGTTGAGAGGGAGGTGACGGCCAGGAGGAAGCCCGATCCCAGCAGGCCCGTTATCCGCTGTTGCCGCTGGGCGCGATGGCTCAACAAAAGCGAAGAGCCTTCGCGCCCGGCGGTAACATTAGTTTGGTCCAAATTCTTGATCATTCTGATTTTCCTGAATTAAGCAAAAATCCCCCCCTCCCTTGAGGGAGAGGGGGAGGGCATAACGTGGTGAATTATTTCACCGGAATAAAACCGGTATCCTCAATGATCCGCTTGCCTTCAGCGGTCTGGTAGAGATTTACAAATCCATCAAGAGCCGTTCCTTCTTTTGTCCGACCATTGGTATACATATAGAGAGGGCGGGCAATCGGGTAGGTCTTGGCCAGTACCGTTTCCGCCGAGGGAGCAACGCCATTCACTTTCAAGGACTTGACGCCCTCTGTGAAAGCGAGGCCGACATAGCCAATCGCCGCTTCCGTGCTCATTACACGCTGGCGAATTGCGCCATTGCTGCCGACATATTCCGCTCCGCCCTTGAGTTTAGCTTCCTGGAGAACCAGCGTATTGAAACTCTCGTAAGTTCCGCTGTTCGTGTCCCGGCTGATGACCACGATTTTCTGATCCTGTCCGCCGAGTTCTTTCCAGTTTGTGATCTTACCGGTGTAGATGTCCCGAATCTGTTCAATCGTCAGATTGCTACGAGGATTCGAGGGGTGCACGATCACAGACAAGCCGTCCAAAGCCACAATATGCTCAATGGCGAGGATGCCGGCATCCTGAGCGGCCTTCTTTTCCGAGTTTTTCATTGGGCGGGACATGGTGGCCACGTCACAAGCGGCATTAATCAGGCTTTTAGCCCCATTGCCGCTACCGGATTCGCTGACCGTAATGTTCACCGCCTGGTGTTTGCCCATGTAATATTCGGCAAACGCTTTTGCAATCGGACCCACTGTGGTCGAACCATCGACCACGATATTGTTAGCGTCGCCGGCTACCGCCGCGCTGACACCCATTCCCACCGCCGCCAGTATCATCATTATGTTGTTTATCTTTTTCATTTTTATTTTCCTTTATTTGCAATTTCAGATCTTAAATCTCATATCCTTAAAACGCTGCCACGAGATCCAGTTGCATCCGGTCGTAACTGGTTTCTTTGCCAGAGGCGATACCCTTGTCATCCTTGAAGTAGGCCGCACCCAGTTGGAGGTTCTTCATGATCTGATATTTGGCATAGATCTTACTACCCTTGCCATCGGTTCCACCGCCCCAGCGATCGGAATCCGTCCACATGCCCACGGTGGCGTCTTTCTCAAGTTCGGTATAGGTGTATCCGATTTCATAGGTTCCCTTGTTTTTGGCCTTGCCCAGCGACACGCCGTAGAGGTGGCCTTGGTCAAGCTTGCTGGCATCGGTGTTGGAGAGTTCCTGACCGAAGATGGAGACCGGCAAACCGGCAACCCAGAAATCCAACGAGGCAAAGTAAACCACTGGGGTAAACTCTGTGGCCCAAGCCTTGTTCGTCGTACTGCCGCTGACCGACCCCTTTTTGGTCGTATTGCCGTAGGCGTTGTTTTTACCTTCCCAGTCAATCACGTCATAACCCTGAAGGTTCTGGAAGCCATAATAGCTGGCACCCACGGTCAGGGAAACTTCAGGAATGAACTGGAACTTCAGAGCGCCCTGGCCGGCCAATAACTGCGCCGCATCTTTGCTGTCGCGTTCCTGGATCCAGATATAACCAAGGTTGCCGTAAGCCGTCACAACGTCGTTACCCGTCTGCCCTTTCAAGGCCAAGCCTTCAGGAGACAGGTCGCCGTCCCACATCAGATCGTCGTTCATGGTCATGAAGGGATTCTTCATTTTGCCGGCATACCCGTGCAGTTCCGTTGCGGAAGTATCATTCAGAAAGTTGAAATCCAGATAAGCCAGATCCAGCTTCATCTCCTTCTTCTGTCCCCCGTCACCTAATGTTTGGTTTCCGGAAATAGGATCATTACCACCTGTGGAGAATCCGATGACGACCTTAGCTTGGTCATTCACTTTGGCTTCCGCTGCCAGACGAGCCCGAACCCGTTCGCGTTCGCGGGTGTACGTTTCCTTGCTGGCGTTTTTCTTAGCGTCATCGGCGATCGTTTCGTACCGGTATCGGAAATCGCCCTTGAGGGTGATTGAATCCGCCCAGGTTTTGACGGGTACGGGAGTTGCTGCCGCTGGCGCATTCGTTTCTGCCGCCAGGCACATCCCGCCCACACTCGCCGCCATCATCATTCCTGCCACTATTTTTTTCATCTATCTTGTTCTCTTTCTTTTTCTGTTCTTTGTGTTATGGGTTTTCCAACTTCTTGAAAAGATTCAATCAAATGATTGTAAGAGGAGTATGAGCGCCAAGTTAGAATTGTGTAAGAGATTCAGGGAGGCACGAGCGATATTCTGGGCCGCTTGAGGCCTCGCCAGACGCACGGCGACCTCGCTCAAAGCGCTGAAAAGAGCCGGATTCTCAAGGATCAACCGTGTTTTGGCTGAGGCATCCGCAGGTTCAACGAGCCGCGCCGCTTGTTCCCCTTTTGAACGCAGGCGGCGGTTTTGGCCCGTCACCACGATGATCTGCGCCCGGATAGGCTCAAGCCGGAAAGCATTCAGTATATTAAGTAACGGCCCGATCCCAAAACCGCCGCATAGCACCAGAATGGCCGGGAGATCGGGATTCCAGCCCAAACGGAGCTTGGTATCAGCCGTTGCGTGGGTGGAGAATTGTGAGTCAACCGGGATTCCGGTCTCCTTGATCCGGTCGGCGGGGTGGCCGTGGCGTATTAACTGCCGCTGGGCCTCCGCAGAGCCCACAAAGTACCCATCCACATTCGGACACGACCAAAGCGAATGAGCCGCAAAATCGGTAACGACGCCGAAGAGCGGTACTTTAGTCGCGATCTGCTTTTTGTTGAGGCGCCCCACCACTTCCAATGGAAGAAAGTGTGTGCAGACCACCGCCTCGGGCTGGGTGCGGCGGTAAAACCGTTCGAAGGCCCGGGTATTCACCTTATTCAGGGTGATACGGATCCGGGTTTGCAAGGGGGACTGACTTTTCCGGTCGGTCAAACTGTAGAAATAACCCCAGAGTTCGGGCGTGGTGCGCACCATATTGAGGTAACCGGCGGCATAGGTTTTACGAAAGAAGAGGGGTGTAAAATCCAGAATGTCGCGGATCAGGGGGAGGGCGCCTTCGGCTTTAAATGCGGACGATCCGCTGGGCCCAGGAGCGGATGCGGCCCGATTCACGCAACGGCTGGTCATATCCATCAATCAGGCGCTTGAATAATTCACCCAGGACGGTGGTGCCTGCTCCGTGGCTAAGGATGCGACTCCGATAGTAACTATAGGCAATGTGATAGAGACTGTGCGCCAGGCGCAGGCTCGTGCCATCCGAACCGCCGGGGGTGTGTCGTCCCGCGCGAAGATGTTCTAGGAAACCCTGTACGGATTCGGCTGCCGGGGTTTCCGTATGGGCACTGGCGGCATACACCCCGCTATGATCATCACTGCCGCCGGTGAACCGCTTGACCCAGGGTTCTTCGCTGGTAGGCTGAATTCCGTGCCGTTCCGCCATCGCCGCCACAAGATCAGGGGTCAGGCCTGAAAAAAGGGCAGCAGTCAGGTTGCCGGCCCGCGGGTAGCGTGATCCGTTGATGGTTTCAAACCAGTCGAAAAGCAGGATCAATTTTTCCACATGGTCCACTGTCAGGACATCATTAACCCGGAACAGGGGATGAGCGATGACATGGCAGATCGCCTCTTCCTGCAAGTAATTTCTCAGATCGTAAATATTTTTTACGGTATTTCTGAAGATCGGTGAATTGATTTTCCGTGATGTTCTGAACCAGGCAATGGATTTTACAGCCATCCTCAGGAAAATAGGTCGTCAATTCCGCCGAAATAAAGGTATTGGGCAGATGGGCTATTTCCAAAGCGCCGTCAATACAGTTGTGGTCAGAGATGGTAAAAAAGTCCATCCCTTCTCCGCGCAAATCCGGACGACATCCAGCGGTTCGGTAAAACTTTCCGGGGCGCCGATTCGTCGGAGGAACCATTCCGTTGGGCGGTTTGAGTATTTACTGTGTACATGAATATCAGCTTTCATGTTCCTATATTGGCAGGAGACTGTTAGGGGCGTGTGAGTCTCAGGTTAAAAATTGATTAGAAAAACATGCGACTACCAATCAAGAACATCCGCGAGATCAACGTAGCAATGTGATGCCAGGAAAAGTCGCAGCAAAATTCGGCGGAAGCGGGTCATCGGATAGTTGCGATTTGCATAAGAAGGCCATTTTCGATCTGCCGGAGTGAATTGATCACAATGTCTTGTGCCTCGAGAACTTTGCTTGTCTCGACAGAGCTTTGTTCGCGGCGCCGCAGCGCGGTCTGAATCCGGGCCAGCAATACTTTCATGCTGAACGGTTTGACAACATAATCGTCTGCACCCATTTGCAAGCCCTTGACTACATCGGCCTCCGTGCCCTTGGCGGTGACCATGATCACGGGAATACCGGCGGTTTCCGGCCTAGCCTTGAGTGATCGGCAGATTTCCAATCCCCCGACACCGGGCAACATTAAATCCAATAAGACCAAAGCGGGCTGTTCCTGCGGAATGGCGCGAAGGGCTTGCTCGCCATTTGTGACCCCGGTGACGGAATACCCTTCACGGTGGAGATTGTAAGTGAGCAGGTCGAGAATATCGGTTTCATCTTCAACGACATAAATATTGGGTGGAGCAATCATTGGCATCGTTATCCGGTTTTGAGCCTTGCGTATTGATTCATGGCGCCATTAAACCCGAATCATGTAAGGAACGTGTGAGCAGATGATTAGAAATTGGTGAGAGAAAACAGAAGCTCTGTTCGAAAAACTACCCAAACCTATTCTTCTACAAAAAATGACTCACTTAGGAAGACGGATCTACCGAAAAAGTTGATTAACTTCGCCTCACTTTGTATATAAAAACCCGCTAACGTATTCATTGAATGCAAAGGAGGAAACCATGGCTAAGACAATATTGGGAATCGTAGGGAGTTACCGTAAAAACGGGACGATTGATCGCCTGGTAACTGAAACCCTTTCGAGCGCTGCGGCGATGGGTGCGGTGACAAAGAAGATCTACCTGACGGACGCGCATATTGAGTTCTGCAAAAACTGCCGCCAGTGCGGGAAGGTGCCGGGGCCGGAACCGGGAACGTGTGTGCATGCGGATGATATGGCAGGCATTCTGGAAGACTGGAAGCAGAGTGATGCCCTGATCATCGGGTCACCCGTGAATTTTTACAATGTGACGGCGGTAACGCGTAAATTTATGGAGCGGTTGATTTGCTTTGCCTATTGGCCCTGGGGACAGTCCGGTCCAATGATGAGGAGCAAGAAGAAGGATAAAACGGCGGTGTTGATTACGACAACGGCAATGCCTGCATTCTTTGGGCGATTTTTCACAGGGGCCCCGCGAGCGTTAAGACTCATAGCCGAGACGATGGGGGCCAAACCCGTTAAGACGATTTTTGTCGGCTTGGTCGCTCAACGGGAACGAGCCGTGCTAACGGAAAAAGCGATTTTGAAAGCCCGAGCCGCTGGCCGTCAACTCGCCAAGTGAACCGGAAAGAATAATATTTTGCGAAAGCACTGCAGGATCGTCGCTTGTGATGTGCCACCCGCTACGATCAGCCATTAATTTGAGTGGAGAGGAATATTTATGAGTGGATTCAAAGAGCTTATTGCCGCCCGATTCAGTTGTCGCGCTTATCGGGATGATCCGGTTCCCCATGAAGCCGTAGAGCAGATTCTTGATGCGGCCAGGGTGGCCCCTTCTGCCTGCAACCAGCAGCCTTGGCGGTTTGTCGTGGCCACGGCTGCCGCCCTCCGTGCCCGCTTGCTGGAGGAAGGAACATTGCCGGGCCTCAGCATGACGTGGGCAGCGAAGGCGCCGGTAATACTCGTGCTGGGCATGAGGAAATCGGTGATAACCCATTGGGTGGCGCCCTTGTTGTCGAAAGTAGAATATCCGTTACTGGATCTCGGGATCGCCGGAGAGCATGCGGTTTTGCAGGCGACGGAACTGGGGCTCGGAACCTGTTGGATCGGATGGATTCGACCGAAAGAGGTGCGTCGAATTGTAGGCTGGCCATCAGATATCATGCCGCAGGCATTGATCACGGTTGGCTGGCCCGCCGCCCGCTCGCCACGGGCTTCCCCACGGCTGGCTCTGCATGAAATTACGGTTTGGCGTTAAACCCAGGAGGGGTGCTCAGTGGAATTGGCTAGGGGTGGGTTTGAGCGAAAAGGCTCAACTGTGCCTCAGGCGAAGCACGTGTAGTCGCCTGTGTCCCCACAGGCGCGGTGGGAAGAGCGCGGCTGGGGAAACCCAAATGATTGGCCTGGCCCTTTTCCCAAATCAACAGCTTACAAGTCAAGTTGCTTAGGCTGGCAGGGGTTGAAAAAGCGCGGGTGAGTTGGAATTTTTAGCATCAGGGTTTCCCTGATGCCAAAATCAGGATTTTGCCAAGTATACACCACCACAGGCTTCGCGTAATGTACCCTCGCTTGCTGATTTATAAAACGTATTCGGAACCGGCAACCCGCCGGTGATGCTGAGGAGTGGATGATGAGCGGTGCAGGACATTTTCTAGGACTGGCGGTGACGTGCGCAGTATGCGGCATGTTTGCGGCCTGCCCTGTCGGCGCTGCCGAACTCTCCTCCAACGCGTCCCCGCCCCACGCGGCGTCTTCCGCCGCTCCCCGCCTCACCAACGCTCTC
>JBBQNS010000117.1:0-10757 GCA_038330175.1 Kiritimatiellia bacterium | reverse complement strand
CTGTTTCAATAACGCTGACCTGATTATTTCCAAGGGGCAGGGAAATTACGAAACCCTCTCCAACACGAACAAGCACATTTTCTTCCTCCTCACTGTTAAGTGCCCGGTGATCGCCCAGCACATCGGTGCGCCGGTCGACGCATTGGTTTTAAAATGCGGAATAAACGATATTACGGGATGAAACGGAGAAAATGACAATGCTTGGTTACATTATATTATTTGCGCTTCTCGGCAGTTTAGGGGCCATCATGGTGGCTGCCATCATCTTGGTTTTGCCTGACCGACTGATGCGGCCACTCGTGCCCCATCTCATCAGCTTTGCCATAGGAACCTTGCTTGGAGCGGCCCTGCTCGGCATGCTTCCGCATGCTCTCGAGCATTTAGCTCCACGAACCGCTATGACCACGGTTCTTGCGGGGTTGGTCGGATTCTTTCTGCTCGAAAGCTTGGTTCTGTGGCGCCACTGCCATGAGTCGAATTGCCCGATTCATGAGGCGAGCGGTATCCTGATTTTGGTTGGCGATGCTTTTCACAATTTTGTGGATGGTCTTGTCATCGCGTCCGCTTTCGTTGCGTCCGTGCCCTTGGGCGTGACGGCCTCCCTGGCTATCATTGCCCATGAAATTCCTCAGGAGGCTGGTGATTTTAGCATCCTTCTCCACGCCGGCTATAGTCGCGGGAAGGCCTTCACGCTCAATGCGCTCTCCTCTTCAACAACTCTAGTGGGAGCGTTAGCAGGTTATGTAGGGCTCCGCTATCTGAGTTCAGTAGCCCCCTATGTGCTGTGTGTGTCCGCCGCGAGTTTCCTTTATATCGCTCTGGCAGACCTTATCCCAGGTCGGCGTGGGCGGAAGAACTTCGCCGGTTTAATTATTGAACTGATGCTCATCACAGCCGGGGTCATGACCATCGCTTTGATAAGGAGGCATTCGTGAAGGGGGTAGGTTATGGGAACTGTTAATAGGAAGGATTGTGCAATATGCCCATCGAACGAGCTGTAACAGCATATCAACGCGAACGTTTAAACTGTGCGCAAAGCGTTTTAAAGGGATTTCAAGACCAAAAAATGCTGTCAGATGAAAAAATCAGTGAATTTCGTGGTCTTGGGCATGGAAAGGCTGACGCCGGTTTGTGTGGTGCGCTTTATGCCGCACGACAATTAATGGATACGCCGTCTGCCCGCGATCGCCTGTCAGAACGCTTTATATCTCAAGCTGGATCTGACAAGTGTCGTGAGATACGGAGCGCTGGGCGAATCCCCTGTGTGGAGTGCGTTCGCTTGGCCGCAGGGCTGGTTGTTGAGTATCAGAACACCAAGGTTGAATTTGAATCTAACCCGGGCTCCAGCGTAGAGGAGACAAAGGATAATAATCTGTCATGAAAGAAATCGTCGTCATTAGTGGAAAGGGAGGAACGGGTAAAACAAGCATCGTAGCTTCGTTCGCGGCGTTGGCCGGAAATGCCGTGCTGGCGGACTGTGATGTAGACGCCGCTGATCTGCATCTGATACTGACACCGACCCTGCTTAGCCGTAACGAATTCCGGTGTGGGTATGAAGCCCTGATCCGACAGGAGGATTGTACTGCTTGTGGGGTATGTCTGGAACGGTGCCGCTTCGGTGCGATTCTTAGGGCGCCCGGACGCGCTGGCAAAATGGAATTTACGGTGGATCAGACTGCCTGCGAAGGGTGTAAAGTGTGTGTCTGGTCCTGTCCGGTGAAAGCCATAGATTTCCCTGAGCGCATAAGTGGTGAATGGTTCGTGTCCGATACCCGCCATGGCCCGATGGTCCATGCCCGTCTGATTCCCGGTGGGGAAAACTCCGGCAAGCTCGTAAGCAAGGTTAGGGAAGTGGCTCGGACTCTCGCCGTGGAACGTAAATCCGATCTCATCCTTGTGGACGGTCCGCCGGGAGTCGGGTGTGCGGTGATTGCCTCCCTCACCGGAGCATCACAGGTTTTGGTTGTAACTGAGCCGACTTTGTCTGGTGCTCATGACATGGCTCGGGTTCTGGAGTTGACTCGCCATTTTGACATTCCTGCCGCCGTGTGCGTGAACAAATGGGACTTGAACCCAGAAATGACTGAGCAAATTGAGAGCGAAGCTAGGCGGTCTGGCGCTTCACTGGGCGGTCGCGTGCGATATGACCAGGATTTTACCGCCGCTCAGTTGCAAGGGCGTTCTGTTGTCGAATTCAATACTGGATTATTATCGGACGATCTTCGGATGGTGTGGAGAACAATAAATAATCCAGATCGGGAACATTACAATAAGGAGCGCGGCTCATGACCATCAGGCATGAAGTTGTTCCCTTTGTGACCGCCGTTATATTTATTTCTGGGCTGGTGGCCGGTATGCTGCGCTGGAGCGGCGTCACATGGACGCCGATTATTTGGGTTTGTGCAATTTTTGCGTTTGTTTCTATTAGTTACCTTTTGTATTTCTTTCGGGATCCTGAACGGGTTCCTCCTGGCGAAACGGATGTGATCGTTGCCGCCGCAGACGGAACCGTGGCGTCCATCACCACTATCCATGAAGATAAATATCTGCATACGGAGTGTGTTCGCATCAGCATTTACCTGAGTTTGTTTGATGTCCACATCAACCGGGCACCCCTAGCTGGGCAATCCAGCTTTTTGGGGTATTTTCCCGGTAGGCGACTCTTCACGTTCCAGGAAAAGTCTTCCGAGGTGAATCAGCATAACAAAATCGTAATTGTTAACCCTCAAACGCGTTGCTTGGTTTGCCAGATTGTTGGGCCAGTGTGCCGGCGCGTGGTCTACTGGCCCGATCATAACCGGAATGTCGAAGTGACGATGGGTGAAAGAATCGGTATGATGAAGTTCGGATCGCGTCTTGATCTTTATTTTCCAAAAGCGGATGTGGAAATCCTGACGCACCGCGGCGCTCGTGTTTGCGCAGGGGAAACCATCATAGCCCGGATCAGGAAGAATAGGCTTTCTATTAAAGGAACCCTTTGATGAATACGAAAGGTCGCATCACGGGTTTGGTAGACAATACGGCTGAAGGGCGTGACACGCGGGCCGAACACGGCTTGGCGTTCTGGATCGAAACGAATGACCATTGCCTTTTATTTGACACCGGACAGGGCCTAGTATTGGAAGATAATGCGAGGGCATTGGGACTTGATTTGGATGCAGTGGATACCGTGATCTTGAGCCATGGGCACTATGATCACACCGGTGGCCTTGCCACCATTGTGCGACGCGCTGGGAATGACGTCCGGGTAGTGGCCCATCCGGATGCCTTCCTGCCGAAATTCAAACGGGGCGCGATTGGTGCGCGGGACATAGGCATGCCGATTCCTTCACGCGAGGCCCTGGCCGGCCTGACCCATCCTCCTGTCACCAAGCGGATTGCCACGGAAATCGTTCCTGGCATATGGAGTACGGGTGAAATTCCCCGTCTCCATTTGGAAGAAACCCCAACGGAGTCATTCTGTGCCGATTCCGAAGGACTTCGTGAAGATCCTTTACTCGATGATCAGGCACTTTTTTTTGAAACTAAACAGGGAACCGTTGTTCTCCTTGGCTGTGCCCATGCTGGGTTGATCAATACTCTTGATTACATCCACAAGCTGACATCGGGGCGACCTATTCACGCGGTTTTAGGGGGAACGCATCTACGATCTGCGTCAGACAGTCGAATTGCTTGGACGCTAGACGAATTGAGGTATTTCAACCTGCACCGTTTAGCCGCCATGCATTGCACGGGACAGAAAGCGGCAGCAGCACTGTGGAACACGTTTCCCACTGTTTGTATGGCCAATGGTACGGGAACGCGGTTTGATTTCTAAAAGGAAAAAAGGAAAAACAATGACTGAAAAAAAAGAATGTGGATGTGGTGAAAAAGCCAAGGGTACGCCGTGCGAAAGCGAACATAATCAAAATCCTGATAATTTTGACGAGTGGATGGAGCAACAGCAACTGCAGGATCGTCTCGATAAGATACGGCACAAGGTTCTGGTAATGTCCGGTAAGGGGGGCGTGGGCAAGAGCACGGTTGCCGCCAATATGGCGATCTCACTGTCCTTGGCAGGCAAGCGGGTTGGTCTTCTGGATGTCGATATTCACGGCCCCAGTATTCCTAAGATGTTGCATTTGGATGCCGCCGAAATACAGATCAAGAATGGCTCCATTATTCCGGTTGAACACGCAGGAATCAAGGTCATGTCCGTCGGCTTTCTCCTCAAGGATCGGGATGACGCCGTTATCTGGCGCGGTCCCATGAAAGCCAGTGTAATCAAACAATTCCTCAAGGATGTAGAGTGGGGCGAATTAGACTATCTGATTATTGATTCACCTCCTGGGACAGGGGACGAACCGTTGTCCGTTGTTCAACTGGCGACACCGGTGGATGGCGCAGTCGTGGTAACCACGCCGCAGGCCGTCGCCACGGTGGATGTTCGTAAGTCCATCAAATTCTGCAAACAGATGGATCTGCCTGTTTTAGGGGTGGTTGAGAACATGAGTGGGTTCGCCTGCCCGAAGTGTGGAGAAGTAACGGACATCTTCACTAGTGGCGGTGGCGAGCGTATGGCGGTTGAGATGGGCGTTCCCTTTCTGGGGCGGATCCCGATTGACCCACGCGTGGGGCTGGCCTGCGATGCCGGAACCCCGTTTGTCTATCACTACAGTAAGACGGAAACAGCAAAGGCCTTTGAACGTATCATCGCGCCCATTCTTTCGCTGTCAGTTAAGGATGAAAAACAACAAGAAAACAATACAAAGGAAAATACCATGAAAATTGCGATACCTATTGCCGAGGGAAAATTAGCCGTACATTTCGGACATTGTGCTGAGTTCGCCCTGATTGACGTAGATACTCAGACTAAAACCATAACAGGTCAGCAAAGCCTCACCCCGCCACCGCATGAGCCGGGAGTTCTGCCCCGCTGGCTGCACGAGCAGGGTGTGACGATCATTATCGCTGGCGGTATGGGGAACCGCGCCCTGGCCCTTTTTGCCGAGAATGGGATCAAGGTGATGATTGGAGCCCCGAGCGAGCCACCTGCGGTCCTTGTTGCCGCTTACCTCGCCGGCACGCTCCAAACGGGAGCCAATGTGTGTGATCACTGAGCAACGCAAGATTCAGAGAAACTAAACCAGAAAGGAGGGTCGATAAAAAACGATAGAATAACGGTTATTCAATGAGAGGCTCTTGCAAAACCTCCAGAGAAGACGGTCGTGACGGAGCACGACCCTCCAGAAGATGATGGAAACGGCCTGTTTTGCAATATGGAGGGACGACCTCCGTGTCGTCCGCAGGGTTTTGCAAGAGCCTCAATGAGTATGAAAAAATAAGACGATAAAGAGAATCAGGCATGAGTGAGCAAAATATTAGATTGCCGTTAATTGGTGAATTAGCCCCGTCCTTCAAGGCAGAAACCACGCAGGGAAACATTAGCTTTCCAGAAGACTACAAAGGAGAGTGGGTGGTTTTCTTTTCGCATCCGGCGGACTTTACGCCGGTATGCACGACCGAGTTCATGACCTTTGCTTCGATGCAGCCGGAGTTCGAGGCCATGAACTGCAAACTGCTCGGACTTTCCATTGACAGCACGTACAGCCACATTGCGTGGTTACGGACCATCAAGGAGAAAATCGAGTACAAGGGCATGAAGAACGTAGAGGTCATGTTCCCGGTCATCAGCGATTTGACCATGGAGGTTTCGAAAGCCTTCGGCATGCTACAGCCGGGCGCGAGCAACACGCAGGCCGTGCGGGCCGTATTTATCATTGATCCGGAAAGCAAGGTGCGTGCCATCCTCTATTATCCTCTCAGTAACGGGCGGAATATGCAGGAGGTCAAGCGACTCCTGACAGCTATGCAGTACTCCGATGAGTTTAAAATTGCCACACCGGCCAACTGGCAGCCGGGCGATGACGTGATTGTTCCGCCTCCGGGATCATGCGGCGTAGCTAAAGACCGCATGGCAAAACCAGACCCGGACGTGAAGTGCCTGGACTGGTTCATGTGCTTGAAAAAATGTCCAAAAAAATAAACGAGTAGCTCTTTGATTCAGAGGTGTGCGGCGGTGCCGTGAGGCATCGCGCACACCGAACAAGGGGTGGTATTCGTAATGCGTTGTTAATCAATGTGATGCAAAACAATTAAGTGCTGCACATTGTTTGGCATGGAGATTGCAATAGGTCATAGTCGAAGGACATTGGGTCTAACAAAAAGAAAGTGAGGCTAACATGCCACGTGGAAACGGAGCAGGACCACAAGGAAAAAAAGCGGGTACAGGGCTCGGGCGCGGACCTTGCGGCGGTGGACAGCGAAAGGGCCCATCGATAGGCGTAGGCAATTGAGGACGTTCGGTACTACACCGACGGCTGCGGCAATACCCGCGCATGCGGGCGGGCCGTGGCGCGACGGGCGAAGGGCAGAAACGTTACGGACGCTCTCTCTATTAGTGCCGGCGAGATAATCCGGTCCGGCGAATGCGAGACGGACTCGGGTCGGCATTGTGCCATTTTGGCTGTGACAACCTTCTACAGGGCGATCGCGGACTATCTGCTCGCGCCCTGAGCGTTGGACAAAGACAACACCAGATGAAGAAAGGACGAACGATGAAAATACCTGAGGCGGTGAAGGATGCTTGGAAGCTGAAGGAAGGCCCCGTCGTTTTTGCGACGGTTGACGGCGACGGCATGCCGAACATTATCTATGTGACGTGTGTCAGCCTTTATGGTGAGGACAGGCTGGTTGTCGCCGACAACTATTTCGACAAGACTCGGAAGAATATCAAGGCCGGCTCCAAAGGCGTGGCCTTGTTCATGACAAACGGCCAGAAAGCGTATCAGCTCAAGGGATCGCTGGAATACCATGATGCCGGCCCCGTGTTCGACGATATGAAGAAATGGAACCCGCCCACGCATCCCGGTCATGGTGCGGCGGCATTGGGTGTCGACGAGATATATTCCGGATCGAAGCGCCTGACGCCGTGACGGTTGCGATTGTCGCCACGGTGAAGGACGAAAGAATGGGCCACACTAAATACTCCTTCTGAAATTCAACCAATCGCATCAGCCAGGGCTCGGGCTTGGGCGGCCAAGCGTTGTCTGGCTTCATTCATCATCTCGCGACTGACAGGGCCGGGCGGTACCTACTGCAATAAAGGTAATCGCCGAAGGTGTAATGCGCCCAAGCGCATAAAAAATAATTGTTTTATCTTGCCGTAATATGGGTGAACGTAATATGTTTGTCTAAACGAACATTATAGGAATTTGAGGAGATCCCCCTATGACGGCAGACGCATACGCTTTGAGCGATAGCATGGAGAATTATTTGGAGGCGATACTCCTGCTTATTCGGGAAAGCCCGGTGGCCCGGGCGAAAGATATATCGCGTCACCTCAAAGTTAACCGCTCTTCGGTGACGGGCGCCCTTCAAGCCTTGAGTGAGCGTGGCCTTGTGAACTATGAGCCCTACAGCTTTGTTACGCTCACGCAACAAGGTACGGAGATAGCGACGAGCGTTTTGCAACGACACGAAGCGCTGCGCGATTTTTTTGTCAACGTTTTGGCGATCGATGGGGCCGAGGCAGATGAAGCGGCCTGCCGCATGGAACACGGTATTTCCAAATCTATTGTTGACCGCCTCATAAGCTTTGCCGCTTTTGTGGAAGTGTGTCCACGGGCCGGCAACAAGTGGATACGCGGACTCGGCTATCAGTGTCAGGAGGCCGCGCTTTCCTCCGAGAAGTGCGAACGCTGCGTTTCGCAATGTCTTCAAGATGTCAAAAGTAACTCCAAAAAAAGGAATCAGGAAACGATGAGCACAAAACTGAGCGAGCTGAAACCTGGAGAAAAGGGACAGATTGAGAAGGTGGCCGGAGCAGGCGCCATCAAGCGCCGTATCACAGATATGGGCGTCATCAAGGGGAGCCTGATAGAAGTCGTTCGGGTGGCGCCGATGGGCGATCCGATGGACGTGAGAATCAAGGGCTATCACCTGTCCCTTCGTAAAATCGAGGCGGCGGATATCACAGTGAACAAAGTGGAATAACAACTGAAAATACGACCATGCACCCGAGTCTATATATGCCATTAAGTGCTGTCCCGCCCGGACGATCGGTCGTCCTTCGGCGGATCCGATCAGGATGCGTTCTAGGGTTGCATCTTGCCGCCATGGGCTTTGTGCCCGGCGTCCCGCTCGATGTTCGCCAGAACACCGGGAACGGGCCAGTCATTGTAGGTTTGAAAGGCACGCGGGTGATGCTCGGCAGGGGTATGGCGGAGAAAATGTCGGTGGAATAATTGGTGACAGAAGGGAAGATTACGCATGGAAAGAATTACGATGGCATTGGCCGGGAATCCGAATTCCGGAAAGACAACTCTTTTCAATAGCCTGACGGGCTCTCGCCAGCACGTCGGTAATTATCCCGGCGTGACGGTTGAGAAAAAGGAAGGGACATGCCGATTCGAAGAGACGGAGGTTAACGTTGTGGATCTCCCCGGCACCTACAGCCTGACCGCTTATTCTGCCGAAGAGCTCGTGGCCCGGAACTACATCCTTGAAGAAAAACCGGACGTCGTGGTGGATGTGATCGATGCGTCCAACTTGGAGCGTAATTTATATCTGGCCCTGCAGGTTATGGAATTAGGTGTGCCCGTTGTGCTGGCCTTCAACATGAGTGATATGGCACGAGCCCGAGGAATTGAGTTCGATATTGAATTGCTGTCGTCCCTGCTTGGCGTCCCCATCATACCGACAGTTGGTAACAAGAATACTGGCGTTCAAGAAATGCTGGGCGCCGCCGTTCGCGCCGCCCGCGCTGGTCGACCCGCCCGCGTACCGGATATCCATTATGGTGAAGAGATCAACCAGGCGTTTGAGCGTATTAAGGACCGCCTGCGCGAATGCCACACGACGACTGACGACCGTGAAGCGCGCTGGATGGCGATTAAACTTTTGGAGGATGACAAGGAAGTGGCGGCGGACATCCGGTCAGACGAACTTCACGAGACGGTGCGCCTCGAACGCGCACGGATTGAAAGCGTATTCGGCGATTCCGCCGAAACGGTGATTGCGGATCGTCGTTATGGCTTTATCTCGGGGGCCTGTCAGGAAGCCGTACGCTCGACAGTCGAAGCGCGCCATACCCGCTCCGACCGCATCGACGAGATTGTGATCCATCGACTTTGGGGCCTGCCGATCTTTCTGGGCTTGATGTATCTCGTCTTCTGGCTGACGTTCACTATCGGCACTCCGCCCATGCATTGGCTGGACAGCTTGTTCGGCTGGCTGGGGCAAACCATAGGGGGCCTGTGGCCCAAGGGGTCTGACAGTATTTTGAAATCGCTGCTGGTGGACGGGATCATTGGCGGCGTCGGCGGCGTCATGGTTTTTCTTCCCAACATTGTATTGCTCTTCCTCGCCATCGCCGCGCTCGAAGACTCCGGCTATATGGCGCGTGCCGCGTTCCTGATGGATCGCGTCATGCATAAGATCGGCCTACATGGGAAAAGCTTTATTCCCATGTTGACCGGACTGGGCTGCACGGTTCCCGCCATCATGGCCACACGCACTCTGGAAAGCCAACGTGATCGACTCACCACCATGCTTGTGCTCCCCCTGGTCAGTTGCGGGGCCAGGTTGACCATCTATACCCTGATTATCCCTGCCTTCTTCCCGGAACAATGGCGGGCGCCCATGCTGTGGATCATTTATGTGATCGGAATGGGTCTGGCCGTTCTGTGCGCCAAGTTATTGCGTTCAACGATCTTCAAGGGGGAGACGGTGCCGTTCGTGATGGAACTGCCGCCTTACCGCATGCCCACCTTAAAGGGGATGGCCATTCATATGTGGGAACGCGCTGGGCTTTATCTCAAAAAGGCCGGTACGATCATTCTCGCGGTTTCTGTTATTCTGTGGGCCTTGACGAGCTTCCCTAAAGTGCAGGACACCGATCCACACGCATCGCCCGCGGAGCGACAGGCGGCTGAATTATCGTACACGTTGGCTGGACGCATCGGGCACGCTATGGAGCCGATCATCAAACCTCTCGGCTTTGACTGGCGGATCGGCACGGCGATGATCGGAGCCTTTGCGGCCAAGGAAGTGTTCGTGGCCCAGATGGGCATCGTCTACTCCATCGGTGAGGCCGACGGGGAGTCCACGCCGCTGCGCGATAAACTCCGGGCCGCGTATTCGCCGCTGGTCGGGTTTTGCATCATGCTCTTTATGCTCATCTCGGCCCCGTGCATGGCGACCATTGCCGTGACGCGGCGCGAAAGCAATTCATGGAAATGGGCGCTGTTCCAACTGGGCGGCCTGACGGTGATGGCCTATGTGCTGACCCTGGCGGTCTATCAGCTTGGAACCCTCTTCGGAATCGGAATTAAATAGGAGAAAAAGCCATGATCGAGACAATCATCGTAAGTGTCATCGTCGGGGCCGTGGTCATTTTTGCCGGTAGGTCGCTTTACAGGACGTTGACCGGCAAAGACAGCGGCTGCGCCGGATGCGGAACAAAGTCCTGTGGGCAATCCGAGCCCTGTCACCCGACAGAGCCGAAGAGTGAAAAACCACACTGAATAGGTGCGTTTGACATCCCAAAAGGGGGGCGGATTGATCCCTTCCTCGGAGGGGAAGGGGGTGGTAAAGAGTTGAGCCATGGATGTTGTTTATTGACGGGGCCGACCGCCGGAGACCGCCGGCTCCAAATATTAAAAGCGGGGGGTGTCCGCGGTGTAATAAAATATGTGAACCCCGTGACGCATGATTGC
>JBBQNS010000116.1:0-11325 GCA_038330175.1 Kiritimatiellia bacterium | reverse complement strand
GCTCAGCAAGCTTCGCCCTCCAGAAAACATGATCTATAAGGTGGAGATGATTCTTCTGGAGGGCGAAGCTTGCTGAGCCGCGTGGGTAGTGCGAATCATGCGAGTCCATTGTGTCCGGAACGTCCTTAGGTAGAGGATTTGGGGCGCCCGTTGTCACCCGTCACCCGTCACCAGCCCCCGCCTCCTCCACCACCACCGCCGCCACCGGATGATCCACCGCCCCCACCCCCTGAACTTGAGCCCGGGACCGTTGAGGAAGAAGATATCGCCGATGACAAAGAGGAACCTAGTGAACTGGCGAAGGCACCGGAAGCCAATGCCCCTAAACCCACGCCAGTATACCAACCAGGGTGATACTCCCGGTCGCCCTGCCCTGCCGCCACAAGCACATCCTTGAACTGCTCAGACCACGCCTGTTCCACGTCCAATGCCAAGGCATACGGCAGGAACATTTCGAATAATTCAGGTGTGCGCTGGGGCGGGTTCTCAAGGTTCAGCCGATCCTTCTCGGCCACAGACAGATACAGACGGAACCCTTCAAGTTCGTCCAGGACCTTGCGCCCCATCACGGTCGGGGCCTTGAGAAGATGATAGAAAATACCATTCATCAGCGCGCCCATGGCGAACACTACAGGAACCCATAAAGCAGCCACTTTGGTAAATAGAACCAGGCCTAAACACTCGCCCCCCAGAAACGGAAGCGCAAAAAGAGTGGCCACCACCGCTTGCCCCCACTGTCTCCCACGCCAAAGAGAATAGGCATTGGAGAGCAGAAAAGTTGTCCCCATCGTCCATATTGCCAGCCAAATCGAAATCCCTGCCACATCATGCCATTCATTGGTCCCTAATAAAGAAACCACACAAGGAATCAGGGAGAACAATAAGCCAGGCACCCAATAACGGCTGTTTTTAATAAAATACGTTTTCTCCAGAAAGGACGCCAAGGACTTTTTCAGCGAGGCCACGGCAGCGGCAATGGTCACATGGCTCGTCTGTTTAAGTTCAATTTGCTGACGTCCCTCCAGTAACGTCGCAAAAACAACCGTTTCATCGGGAGTCAAACCTGACACCGCCGCCGATTTTCGGATCAGACTGTAGGTGCTGCCTTCTTTCTTGATTGTTAAGGCCTTTTTGACCGCCAGGCTCAATACGTTGGCGGCAAAAACTTTGTTGTCATAGCCTATTTTCAAAAGATAACGAGCGGCCCCTGGCGAAAAGCCCTTGGGGGGTTGATAGCGAGGAATGATAACCCCGCGTTTAGGATCTTTTCCCACCGCCGCCCAGACCAAAAAATAGTACCAGAAAACAAGAACCAGCCCGACAAGAGCCAGCACCAAGCTCCAGTTATCCTGAATAATGCGCGCCCACAAAGCCCGCTGCCCGATGGGGGTCACATACCCCTTAGGCCATGACACAACCACGGTGAGGCCTTCTTTCGGGCTCAAGCCACCGGTTGTTTCGAAAAAGGCTGTATTGATAAAGGGTATATTAGCTCGATAAAAAGCGCCTTTACTCCCCTGCGCCCCGGTATAGGCCTCTACCCCCTGCACCGGAGTGTCGCCTGGCAATACCACCGTGGCCGACGCATACACGATGGGAAACTCCCAGCCATTTCCGGTCACATTCCAATACAGTTCATCGTGCTTTTCAAAAAAGCCCAACTGCCGATCTGTCCGATAGATTAATTCATAGGTGTAGTTCCCCGGATTCAGGAAGGTGCTCGCATTGCCGATGTAAACCCGCTGGCCATTGGATTTTCGTTCCGTGTGATACGGCTCTGGACGGCCATCCCGCTTGACGCTTAGTACGTCGAATTTTGTCCGCTGATTAAGACCCCAACGACTGCGATAAAGTTGCGGGAAGTCCCGGTAGATCCCGCGCTTGATCCGCTCACCACCCGCCCACACCTGGATCGTTTCCGTGACCACAAGATCCGCATTCGATTGGATCAGGATCCGGCTGTTAAACGAGAGGATGCGTTCCTGCTGTGCCTGGGCCGTCACAGGGGCGGCTAAATACAAACTAGCCAACCCCAGCAGCAAAAAATAGAGGCGCTTCATAGAGCCACCTTTGGTACTTGGCCTTCCGATACGGTCTCCAACGTGAAAGAAGGCTGAACGGTGAACCCGAACAACCGGGCCACCAATAGGCTCGGGAAAGACTCCACCAAGGTATTAAAATCGCGGACGGTTCCATTGTAATACCGGCGTGAATACTGGAGCTGATCCTCAATTTCAATCAGAGCCGCGCTCAATTGCTGGAACGTCTGATTGGCCTTCAAGTCGGGATATGCCTCCGAAACCGCGAGAAGGGTGCGGAGATTTTGGGTCAAACCCGTTTCAATGTGCCCCGTTTGCTCCACCCCGATCACGTGTTCGGCTTGGGAACGAGCCCGCGTCACATTTTCCAATACCGAACTCTCATGGACACGATATCCCGCCACACAACTCACCAACTGCGGCACAAGATCATGACGCCGCTTGAGTTGCACATCAATACCGCTCCAGGCCTCACGCAACTGGTTCCGTACTCGGACAAACCGATTAAAAATGATGACTAATCCAATCAAAATCAGGACACCCACCACGCTGGAATAAATCAACGCCATATCGCCATCCTCCTCTAACGGATCAAATTGAAAAGCATTTTAGTGCTAATAATAAACAATAAAACAGCGAAGCCTCTTTTCAAAATGGGAACAGGAAGGCTATGGGCCAGCTTCGCACCCACAGGAGCCGTCAACATGCTGAAAATCGCGATCCCGGCAAGGGCCGGAAGATACACATAGCCAATGGAGAATTTTGGTAAGGTTTCCGTTCCAGTGGTGAAAACGATGCTCCCAACCGTTCCTGAAAAAGCAATGAAAATGCCAATGGCTGAAGAGGTTCCAATAGCCGTTCGCATGGCAACATTGCACCAGGACAAAAAGGGTACCACCATGCTCCCTCCCCCAATCCCCACCATGCTGGAAAGTCCTCCTATTACTCCGCCCAAAACCGGCATCATTACGGGGCGCGGCTTGGAGGTTTGTGCGGGCTGAACCGATTCCTTCATCAGCATCTGCGCCGCCACACTAAATAGAAACACGACAAAAACCCCTTGCAGGAATCGCGTCGACATATGGCTAGCCACCCAAGAGCCAATTAGAGCCCCCACCACAATCGCTGGAGCCATACGCCGGACAATCCCCCAATCCACACTCGCCCGCTCGTGATGAGCCTTCATGCTGGAAACCGAGGTGAACAGAATACTGGCAAGTGACGTTCCAACCACCAAGTGCTGGATTTGATCAGGCGAAAACTGTTGGTATGCAAACAGGCCCGCCAAAGACGGCACAATGATGACCCCGCCCCCCACGCCCAACAGGCCGGCCAGAATGCCAACTACGGCACCTAATACACAATAAATGAACCAAATTGTCATGCCTCACCTTTATTCAATAAGGCGGCATAATAGCCCGACAGGTGCACTGAGCCCACTTTTTTTTATCGGGCAGGTTAAGTGGGGGCGCATCTGTAATTAGGTGCATGCCTTAGCATCCAGTTTACGCGAGCCCGCCACTTTCGTTCACATGTGGCATCCTTTTTCTGGTCTTACATAACGCCGTTACACTGCCAAAAAATTTAACATGGATGTTCAGGATGTTCAGGATACTTCGCAGAGTTCGATAAGCTCACCGTAGGCAAGCTCATGACAGGTAAGAAATCGAGCAGGGTTTTGTTTTTATGAATCCTGAATATCCTGAATATCCATGTTTGAATCTCTTGCTTTATTGGCCACACGTACTTGTTTCAAGTGGATACCTTGCTATTAAATCACATGTGAAAAGTTAGTGGCATTGTGCGCTATGGGCCTGCCAGCGGTGAGCCTGTCGAACCCGCCAGAGACTGTCGCGCTCATAGCGCGCGACCTACTAGGAATTCATCAAGAAGGACTCATGTTTATGATGAATTTCTCCTTAGCTAGCTATGGCGGACGCCCTACTAAGAGAGAGCGAAGTACCGAATCGCAGATGCGCCCGTCAAGTGGTAACCGGCTAATGTGTTATTTTTCCGACAAAACTACGCTTTCAAATACCTTGAATTTAGCATTTTCACGCCAGGCGTCAGCCGAAAGGCCCGCCTTCTGGCTGAGCGAGGAAAGCGTCTCTTCGACAGTCCAGCCTTGCTCAGTCGCCACTTCGGGAAGATAGACCGCCCCGTATCGGCCTTTCTCGAGAATGATCCCTTGCTGGCCCATCTTGAAATCGGCAATGGAAGCAATGTCACGGAGTGGACTCAAAATCGAAACATCCACTTCGATATTCGGTAATTCGCCCGACTCCACAGGCCGAAACCGGGGATCCCGTAAAGCCGCATTTACAGCGTTGTGATGAACCGACTGATATAATGGCTCTACGGGTGCCAATGACCCGATGCAGCCTCTCAGATCGCCTTGGATTTTGAGCGTCACAAACGTCGCCATATCCGTTTTCAACAACGGCGTTAGTGTATATCCGCTAAAATCATACGCGCCGCCGACACCGTTGACACACCATTTCAAGGTGTCGTTCGCAATTGCGAATAAGGCCTTTTTTTCGGCCTCCGTCATCCCCGGCGTCCAACTTCCACTCCGATGCTCTATCACGGTCTGACTTACCTTTACGCGCCAATTTTCTTGATCGCAGTTAATGCGGCGTCATAGTTGGGTTCCTGCGTAATCTCAGGAACCTGTTCGGCGTACACCACTTTGTCCTGCTTGTCCAACACGAGTACCGCACGGCTCATTAACCCTGCGAGCGGTCCCGTGGTAATCACAACACCGTAATCGGATCCAAACTTGGGCGCCCGCATGGTGGAAAGATTCATGATATTCTTTAATCCCTGACTTTCACAAAACCGTTTTTGCGCAAAGGGGAGATCAGCCGAAACATTAATGATGACGGTATCGGCCAAAGCCGCCGCTTCCTGATTGAAGCGTTGGGCAGACAATGCACACACCGCTGTATCGAGGCTGGGAATAATATTCAAAACTTTCTTTTTACCGGAAAGACTCTGCAGGGTGACATCCGCTAAATCGCCACCCGTTAAACTAAACGCCGGCGCTTGTCCGCCAACCTTAGGTAATGAACCTATCGTCTGAATCGCTGTCCCTTTTAATGCAATCGTAGCCATAGTTATGCTCCTGTTTTAGGCTTGTTGGGAAACACTATCAAAACTTTGAAACAGAAACAAGCTAGTCTCTTGAGGGGTTCTTCATGGGCGGGAGTGTAGGAAACGACCTTGTGTCGCGATTGCAGGCACTGGGCGGACATCGCGCGCAAGCGCTGCTCCTACAAATTACCAGTAGCGCGTTCCTGCCTAGGGGCCTGTCAGGCTTCACACCTATATGAGGACTACCGGCGGAGACCGCCGGCTCCAGGGTAAAATTTGCGTCGGTAAACAAGCGTCATGTACTGCCGAAAGCTTAATTCACCGAGGATAGCTCCCGCTTTCAATCATTAGAGCCGGCGGTCTCCGCCGGAAGTGGCTGATGAGGCTGAAGACTCTGTAAGCCCGACAGACTGCTAGTCTCTTTAACCAGGGCGGATTTGTGTTCATTGGCGTTTTCAATGTAGGGCCGTCGCTTGCGGCGTGCCGTAGGAGGATGCGATCGCCGATATTAGTCCAACGGCGCGTCGCAAGCGACGGCCCTACGTAAAAATATTTATCTCTCAGTCGTCCGAGGCGTCTCGGCCTTAAAGAAATATACAGTGACTTCGTCGCCGTCAGTTTTCGCTACCCAGTGCTGGATGTTCAAGCTCAATGCCTTGTCGATGAGTGGCGCGGGAAGGAAAGGTGCGAGCAGTGAGTAAATTTCATTTTCCTTCATCGCCGCCAGATCGGCTATAACCCGATTAACCGGTTGCTCGCCCGCCGCGAGCATATCCCGGGCATCGAATACCGTTACAACCTTGTCAGCATTGAACCAAGCCGGTTGCGTGGTATTGTACGTCGTGTCCGTGCCGCCTGAAAACAGATCCTGACCGACTTCTTTTCGTAGTCGATTTACCAGGGTCCCGACCGCCACATTCCCGATGGCCGCTGCTTGTTGGAGCGACGCCACCTTGGCCACCGTTCTTCGAAGCACGGGATTCTTCAGGTTTTTGAATGCCGGGGCAAACTCTACCAAGACGTTCTCCAACTGCGGATAGGCCTCAATGAGTTCAAGAATCTTGGTCTTGGGTGTAATGATAAGCTTGGCGTTCGTTGTCATGACTCTCCTATTTGTAGGACAATATCCTCTGCTCGCCTTCCAATTGGCGATGCCCCGTCACGTCCTGAGTAACTTCGATGGTTCCAAGGTACTCACCCTTGTCGTTCCGCAGGGCGAGGTACTCGATATGGATAAGCCGTCCACCCATATTGATCCAGAACGGTGCCCGCTCTTGCTTACCGCTTTTGAAATCATTGAGGATTTTCTCTACGATATGGGCGCTCGCTGGGGGGTGGCAATGTCTCACATCGCGGTTGATAATGGCCCTGGTTCTGGGAAAGATACGGTCTTTCCCTTGCGAGTAAAACCGGACTTTGTCATCCCTGTCCACGAACGTCACGTCCACGGGCAAAGTGCTAAAGAGGCTCTGCAACTCCTCGACGGTGAGAAAGCCGGTCGATAATTTTATGCTGTCGCCGTGTTGAGGCGACTCGGCAGAAGGCGTTTCGCTGCTTCCTGTTGGTCTCCACGCCGTTGGCGGGTCGTACAGGCAATACCCAATCTCCATGGATTGCTTTTCAATTTCCCACCAATCTGCCTCGGTCAATGAGTCCATCAACATCGGGAACAATATTTGCTCCTCTTTGCCCACCATGTCGAAAACGCCTTTTAGCGCCGGTGACAGGAGAAGCTCGGCCGCAGCAAGAAAATCGTCCTTTGAAACATCAGTCGTTTTCAGGACCTCTATGCTTCCCTTCAGAAGGCCTCTGATTTCGTCATGTTTACCCCACATGACCTTTGGCGGGCCTGTAACCCCGATCTTCTCCAGGTAAGGAAAGGCCAGATACTCCTTGCGCTTATAATGCTTGTCAACGTCAAGGAGCTTGTTGAATAGCCCGGTCAGTTCCAGGATCGTGCCCGGCAGGCTGCCTTCGGCTTCACTCGGAAGCCGCTCGATGATTTTGATCGCCTGCTGCGTCACTTCGAGCAATGCCTTATTTTCATGAATAAACGTGTCAAGTGGATGGCCCACTGGCACCTTTCGTGCAGCCGACACGTCAATGGACCCATTCAACACTGCAGAATGGGCATCGCAAAGCCTCAATATCTCTTCTGCGGGCAGCCCCTCTTGGATCAATTGTTGTTCGACTTCGACCACTTCGCCGTAGGGGATGTTACTGAGGCTTGCCAGAAGCTCTTGTTGGACGCTTTGCTGCGACTCACCGTCATGGAGCCTCAGAAGCAGATCTTTGAGTCTTTTTTTTCTGAATGCAGAGTTATCAAGTTGTTCGCTCATAATAAAAGCATGATATCAGGGGTTCTAGAACTATTATTTTCAGAAACGTCTCATGCGGCCGTCTTCAAGGCCACGGTGGACATCCACATAAAACGATTCTTATTCTCTGCACCGGTATCAACTTTGTCAACCCTGTTCACCCCCCGACGCGGCGGGCTGGCAACCACCCTGTTCGCAACAGGATCGCCATTTATGACCATCGCGAGCCAATAGGTCGTGAGCTTCTTGTGGGCCCCAACTGCCGTGTTGATAAGTCGCCAAAGGGGGCGCTTGAGGAGAGGAGGCCCACCCGTCCATGATTGGGTCAATCAACCGCCAGGCGTTTTCAATGCCGTCGCTTCGTGTGAAAAGCGAGGCATCGCCTTTCAGTGCGTCCAGCAGGAGCCGTTCGTATGCGTCAGGCAACTTGGAGACATCGAAGACGTCACGATATTGAAAATCCATGTTGACCGAACGGGACTCGCTGACGGAGTCAGGTACCTTCGCTTCGAATCGAAGGTGTATTCCCTCGTTAGGCTGAAGACAGATGGCGATTCTGTTAGGGGTGAACCCCTCCGCCTTTACGAGGTTGAACATAACGTCTGGAGGAGCTTGGAATTGTATGATGATGGAACTGCGTTTATCCGCCAAAGCTTTGCCGGAACGTAAGTAGAACGGAACTCCCTTCCAGCGCCAATTATCCACAAATAGCTTGAGCGCAACGAATGTCGGCGTTTGCGAGTCCGGCGCCACTCCGGGGCTTAGTCTGTAACCGCTATATTGCGCCCGCACCGTGTCCGCCAAGTGCACGGGGCGAATAGAAGCGAAGACTTTCGCCTTCTCATTATGAATCGCCTCAGCCACGAGGGAGGCGGGCGGCTCCATGGCCGTCAATGCCAGCAGTTGCAGCAAGTGATTTTGAAACATGTCACGAAGAGCCCCAGTTTTGTCGTAATACCCGGCACGGTCACCCACATCCACGTCTTTGGAGACCGCGATTTGCACGTTTGCCACATACCGCCGATTCCAGACCGGTTCGAAGAGCGTGTTGGCGAAACGGAAGAAGAGGAGGTTTTGTGCCGTTTCTTTCCCGAGATAGTGATCGATGCGGTAAATCTGATCCTCCCTGAACGCGGCATGGAGCTGTCCATTCAGGTCCTGCGCGGAGGCAAGATCCTGTCCAAAAGGCTTCTCGATGACGATTCTTCGCATTCCCTCTTTGTCGCTCGTCATGCCTGCCGCGGCGAGATGGTTACATGCGGGACCGTAAAACTCCGGGGACGTTGCCAAATAGTACAAGCGATTCGCCGGGCCTTGCTCCAAGTCGCGAAGTTGCACGGCGAGAGCCTGGTAATCATCAGGCACTTCAAGGTTTCCTCGAAAATACCATAGAGTATCGGCAAATGATTTCCTTCAATGTGGGAGGCGCGCTCCGCTGCGGCGATTCTTGTCCGGTTCAGCCACCGGGTTGAGCCATCGCGGCTCGTAGTGCCCCTCCCACATTGAATCAATCCCCATTGATCTTCATTTAATTCCCTTATATTCAAATTGATCTCCAGCCTCCCTGGGTGTGCAGTTTAAAAACCTATCCAAGGAGGCGTATGAACCCAATGATCCTGCTGTTATCGACCTTGATCTGTATGCCAGCCATCGCCCAGCTGGAAACCGACATCATCCCCACCTCAGCGGGTGATCTGAAGATCACTCTCATTGGCCATGGCTCTCTGATATTCGGTTTCGCTGGGAAAACCATTTACGTCGATCCTTACGGCCGGCTCACCGATTACAGCAAGCTGCCCAGTGCCGATCTGATCCTCATCACCCACGAGCACCCCGAAGCGCCGAAACATGACCTCTGAGCTCCATCTTGGCACCTGTAGCTGGAAGTACGAAGACTGGCGTGGGCTCGTCTATTCCGACTCCCCCCACCCCAACTATCAGGCCGAATACAGCCGAAAGTACGATTGCGTGGAAATTGACCAGTGGTTCTGGAGCCTGTTTGGGCCCGGCAAAATTGTGTTACCGAGCCCGGAAGTGGTCGCCGAATACGCCGATGCGGTACCGGATGGCTTCCGGTTCGGCGTCAAGATGCCCAACGCGCTCACACTGACCCATTTCCGACCCAAGGCCAAAACCGATCCCTTGGTACCGAATCCTGACTTTTTATCCATAGACCTGATGAAGACCTTCCTGGATCAGCTGGCGCCCCTCAAACCCCATCTGGGACCGATGATGTTCCAGTTCGAATATCTAAACCGGGACAAGATGGCGTCACAAAAGGAATTCCAAGACCAGCTCAGTAGCTTCACCGCTCAGCTCCCCTCGGATTACCAGTGGTGTGTTGAGTCACGGAACCCAAACTACCTGAACCAGAATTACTTCACCTTCCTGCGGGAACACCGGCTCGCCCATGTCTTTGAGCAGGGCTACTATATGCCGCCGGTGCTTGATCTGTATCGCCAGCATGCCGCGCTACTGTCCGACACCTCGGTGATCCGGCTCCATGGGCCGGACCGCAGCAAGATTGAATCGGAAACCGGAAGAAAGTGGAATCAACTCGTAGAACCCCGTGAGGCCGACCTCGACTCTCTGGCGGTGGTAATCAAGGGGCTCAGGAAAGCTGTTCGTAATGTTTGGGTGTTTGCCAACAACCACTTCGAGGGGTGCGCCCCCATGACGATTGACTGGCTACAGAGGATAATCTTGGCAAATTACGAGGGATGCTGATCCCATTATTTATCCGATCCACACCTCGCGGGTAAAAGTTATTCGTTACTGGTTATTGGAGCGAAACATGCCGTCAAGAAACCTTAGCTTTACGTTTCATGAAGGGGTGCTGCACCTCACTACGCCACAGGGGGAGATGCGGTTACGGTGGAACCCTGAGCCGCTGGCAGAGAAGCGGTTGCTCCGCAGTCGCTGGGATGAGTTTGTACCTGAGTTCCGTATTCTAGCCCCCGACACCCCTAACTCCGCTGGTACTGACAGCCCCTCTGAACTCCTACGCACCAAACAAGAGGCGTTCCGCGCTTTCCGAAGTTGTCTGCCGGCAGATCATACCGATGTTGTTGAATCTTTTGGCAGCCACCAGTGGCCACTCCTCGTCCTTGCGCGCAATTCCACCTCGGGCACTGACTTGCTTCACAGCAACCCCATACTGGCTTACGCGCTCGCTAACAACGCCTTTATCCAGAAACGCGCCTCACCGTCGGCCCCCTCGCTTGCCATTCGCCACAGTCATAGCAAACATCGCGAGATCCTGGGATGGCTGGACTTTCCGGCGACCGATGCCATGGCCCGGATATTCAACAAGATCCCCCCTGCGATGGCTCACCCTGCTCTACTCAGGAAACTCAGACAAGCGGCGAAAAGTCCGGAAGCCTTGAAGATATTCAGTCACCTGCAGAAGAAACCGATGCCGCGCCTACCGCAGATGCTCTGCAGGAGATGATCATTATGGCTCAAGAGTCGGGGATCCTACCCAACCTCCATCCCTTCAACAGTAGCCGCAAGTTATTTGAGGCCCATGAGAAAATAATTTTAGAGCACCGGCGTTTCAAGGAACATCAGATTGAGGAAGCGGCCCAACGCGCACATGCGGCCCAACAAGTCAGAGCCGCTGCAACCCGACTAGTAAGGCAGACAGTGGTCAAGTCCTGATTTAAAGTTGTCACTTTTTTGTTCTGCATATCATCCTGTTTATATCCCTATCTAAGCGGGGCAAAGCCCCTATTCCCTCCTCCGGAGGAGGGGGGAGGGAATTTTCACGCCGCTGCCCGATGCGCCTGCTCTGGCGTACAAAGCGCCAACGACCGATGAAGCCTACGGGTATTGTATAAATGAATCGCCTCATCTACGGCCGCAATAGCCTGCTC
>JBBQNS010000115.1:0-11362 GCA_038330175.1 Kiritimatiellia bacterium | reverse complement strand
CCTTAGACTATTTTGGCAAGAAAAAAAGCGTCTCGAAGAATCTTTTTTCTTCTCAACGCTGCGAAACATCACCGACACTCGCCCTATCGCTCTATTCAGCCACCTTTTTCAACTCGAAGAATGCGTGAGTTGGAACCGCTGCCCTGTGTCTTAATCTGGTTACTCTATGGACGCATGTGTATACTCACGCCGCGAAGTATTTAAGGGTAACAAGGAGGTCTCATGCCTTTTACAGTTTCACATGTGGCGGTTGCGGCGCCTTTAGCCCGGCGTGGGCTGGTCATGTCGGCGTTGGTGGTGGGCAGCATGGCGCCGGACTTCCTCTATTACTTAAGTCTTTCGACCCATAATAGTTGGGGGCATTCGCTTGAGGGAATCGTGTTGTTTGACCTACCCTTTTCCATGATGGTGCTATGGGTTTTTCATGGCTTTATCAAGCGCCCCTTGTTGCGGTTGATCCCATGGGCACATCGCCGACGCCTATTACCCTACGCGCGACCTTTCCCTTTTTGGCCTCTAAAAAGATTTTTGCTGATCCTTGCCTCTGTGATTATAGGCATTATGACCCATTTATTACTGGATAGCTTTACTCATGATTACGGGTTTCTCTCAGTCCGTTTCCCATTTTTATTGGCCCCGGTATTACAGGTTTATGGCCGAAATATGCCCTTGTGTGATCTCCTGCAGTTTGTATTGTCCTTTGGCCTTATGGGGGTGCTAGTGGCTCAATACATGCGGTGGTTCTTTTTTCACCGGAAAGGGGCCAGTCTAGCCACATTTCTTGATTTTCGGGCTCATCTTCCGTTATATATCGTTTTGATCTTGGTTGCTACGGTGCCGGCGGTGTTCTACGCGTTTCACGGTGTTCCCTTGGTCACCGATTTACGCAGCCTACGCATTTTTGCGGGTCGATTAATCCTGTTTCAAATTTCCGCACTAGTGCTGCAAATTTTATTGCTTATCGCCTACAGTGGCTGGATGAAACGTCAGCGATCGAGGTTCTGAGCCAAGTGACGAAATTTGGCTTTTTGACGCCAAGTCTTGTGTATTATTAAAACTTTGATACATATACAAGCCGCAGTTAGCCCGGGTGGCGAAATGGCAGACGCAAGGGACTTAAAATCCCTTATCCGCAAGGGTGTGTGGGTTCGAGTCCCACCCCGGGCACCACTATAAAAACCCCGTATTTATTGAATAAAACACAGGTTTTTGCTATCAAAGAAGATTTGATCGCCTTTCTTTATCTTTCCGTATTCTCGCCTATTTGCGTGCTGGTTCTAGTATACAAAACGGAACATACCCCCCTATTGAAAAACTTAAACATTTGCCATCGGCCCCACAAGCGGCGGCGCATTCCGGGAATATCTTTACCCGCGCCGGGGGCCGGTCGCCTGTTTTGTGGCATTCTGGTCGGTCTTTTCGCGGAATATTTACTGGATACGTTCACGGGTGACAAGCACCCGGCGGCATCTTATTTACTACCCCGCATTGGTCAATCGACCGCCGGGGAAATCTTTATTTATGCGTGAACTGTTACACGGGGGGTGATACCAAGGTCTTCCCTGATTGCCCGCGTGATGGTGAACAGGTTATGACTTCGGGGGTTGCCGTGTTTGCTCAACATGCGGTGCAAAGCCTTCTCCCCAAATCCGGTTTCCACCGCAAGAGCCTTGAAGGTGATTTTGGCATGAACCAAGTCACGAAGCATGGAAAGCCCTTCAGCTACCTCACCTTCAATTAGGGCATTCAAGGCTTCGGCGTAGAGTGCCCGTGCAAACTTCGGATCATTCTGAATACGCGTCAGCACCGTTGTCTTATAGTCTTTTGTCAGAGCCATGTTTTTTCGCCTCCTTGTATCGTTTCCATCTTGCCACTGCGTCGGAAATATCGGCGGACTGATGCCGCTTGGTGTATCGGCATATTCCCTTATCTCGATCATCGTTTTCAATGGTCCTTTTTTTGTTACCATAATCAAGCTCTTGATTATTGTTCTGTCAACTTCTGGTGTGCTTTAAAAAAATTGCACGCTAACTAACAGGTTGCAAAAAAAAGACAAACTGAAGTGCCTTGCGCCCAGCTAACAGAGGCAACATTTAGGGCGCTTGACCGAACTAGGGGCATCATGGGATAGTTTGCCTATGACAACACTGAACGTCATTGATGCTGAAAGGGATTTCAAGGGCACCTTGCGCCGAGTAACAACCGGGCATGAAGTTATTGTCTTGAAACGGGGTAAGCGTGACGTTGCCGTTATGTTGCCAATGTCCGTTATGGAAGACCTAGAAGATCTAGAAGACATTCGGGAGGCTGATCGCATCTTGGCTGAAATCCGCGCCGGGAGGCAAAAGACCATCCCCTTGGAGAAGCTGACCGTAAAGCGGGCTTCATGAAATACCGCATTGAGGTATCAAATACCGCGTCCAAGCAATTTGCACACCTTGACCGGATCACTCAAGGGAGGGTACGCGAACACATTGAAGCCCTTGCTGATAATCCCCACCCGCCCGGATCTCGTAAGCTGCAAGGTCGTGAAGAGGCACACTGGCGAATCAGGGTCGGCGCTTACCGGGTTATTTACACCGTTGAGAATGCTTTGCTGTATGTACTCGTGATTCGCATTGCACACCGCCGCGAAGTCTACCGGTAGCGGCGTGTTAGGTGCTTAGGATTCGGGTGTTGTTGCGATTTCCAGACCGGCAAGATAGGCTGAGGCTTGTGAGGAATTTCGTCCGCACATCTCTTCCGATGGTGTTAAACGGACGCAGACGCCGGGGCGACTGGGGTGGTTAAAAAGTAGGCAGCGCCCATCCTCGGTCAATTGTAGGCAGCGAACGCCTGCGGGTTTGCCATGAGGCATTCCGGGAATGGGCGAGGAAATTGATATGTCTACGCAACACGCTGCGCAGCCTGCTCGGCATTTCAGGATTTCACCGATTTTACAATTTGATAACCACGGCGGTGGATCAATTCAGCGTTTCCAAAGAGTTCCTGCATATATTCAAGATGATGAGTTGCATTTTTAGCCACAATGTAAGCCCGTCCGGCGGGCAGTAGTAAGTCAAAAGCGGTGCGTATGAAGAAATCCGTGATCCGGTCATGGGAATAATAGGGCGGGTTACCGACAAATAGGGTGAATCGGGGCGGAGGCGGAAGGCCTTGGTCGCTCAAGATGACTGAGAAATTTGTGATCCCATTGTCGAAACAGTTTTGCTGGGTAATGGTGGTTGCCCGAGAATGGGCGTCTACGAAACAGACGCTGGCCGTCGGTTGATTTTTGGCCAGTGAGATCCCGATACTGCCGCAGCCGCAACCCATGTCGAGGATGGCGTCATTAGGCTCCGACAGGGCCACCTCTGCCAATGCTTGGGCCCCCGGATCCACGCGGCGGTGCGCAAATACGCCCGGCAGGGTGGTGAGCGTTACCGGTAAACCCTGGGGAATGGTCATTGTGAATTCCGCTTGATAGACTTTAAGTGCTTTCAACTCACTCTTTTTTTGAGCCATCAGCAGGGTAGAGTTTTTATTCTGGCCGCGAATAGAGTAGTTGCCAAAAAACTTTTTAGTGTGCTCGGCCACCCAGGATGCCTCCTCTTCGGCTACGACAAAGCAGCGTCCTCCTGATTTCAAGGAAAGATGGCATTGCTGGAGCAGATCCAAAATCAATTCGTTCGAGGTCGTCCCCTTTGAGATTTGGAGACAGACGGCATCGAAGCAATCCCGTTCCGGAATATAAGGCTCGCACCGGGATGTGACGCCTGGCGTTGGGTTACGAAGCAAATTCCGCTCAACGGCGTGATGGTGAAAACAATCCAGAGAGGACATGATCACCTCGAGGCCGAGATGGGCATGGGCGGCCATCATAGCGAGGACCCCGGTCCGGTTCCCCAGCACGAGGAGACGCTCCGGTTTGGCGGGGAAAAAGGGAATAGCCTCAATGAGATGAGCCTCCGTTACGCTTAGGCCGGAACGGGAAATGACTTCGTACTTCCCATCGAGGAACAATTCAGCGGTGGACTCGATGGAGCCTTGCAAGTCGGTGATATGGAAGGTGAAAAGGGGCAGTTCAAGCATGAGTTAGTTCTTTCGTTTGATTCAGTTTCGCATCATCTCACGGTGGGGACAATTTATTAATGTCTCAAAAAGGCCTATGTGGTTTTCTGGATCAGGTCATCAAGTCCATTAATAAACGCCTGGATGCTGAACATTTCGGCATGGCTGCGGATGAGGTGAGGATCCCAGTCTTGTTTTGCGCAGGCTGAGATGGCCGCGTTGAGGCTCTCGGGGGTTTGTTGATCAAAAAAGATTCCTGATACGTTAGCCTTGATAGTCTCCAGCGCGCCGCCGCGGCCATAGGCCACGACGGGGCGTCCACAAGCCTGTGCCTCGAGTGGAACAATGCCGAAATCTTCTTCACCCGGAAAAATCAACATACGGCACCGGCGATAGAGCTCCAATAGCTCCTCGTCCGTCTGACGACCCAGAAATTCGATATTGGAATTCGCACCGGCCTTGAGCGACTCAAACTCGGTGCCCGTCCCGACAATTTTCAGGGAACGCCCGTTGTAAT
This sequence comes from Kiritimatiellia bacterium, assembly GCA_038330175.1. Classification (GTDB taxonomy): domain Bacteria; phylum Verrucomicrobiota; class Kiritimatiellia; order CAIKKV01; family CAITUY01; genus JAABPW01. The sequence continues at coordinate 6,795 of JBBQNS010000115.1, read as the reverse complement.
TGTAGGCAGTTACCGCCAGATCAATTCTTTTATAGGGAACCAGGGCTGATGCGATCAGATCGAATTCGCCAGCAGGTTGGTAATCAGGGATCCATCGGTCAAGATCCACCGGGGGATGTAGGACATCCGCTTCTCGGCTGTAGAACCGGTTGATGCGGGCAGCAATGTAGTGGCTGATCCCTACGAAGCGAGTCACACGTTGCGCGGTCACGCGATCCCAACGTCGTAGCCAGGCCAGCACGGGACGCGCAAGCCATCGCTTGAGGGGGTTACCTTTGAGGTATTCGTCGTGAAATAACCAGGCGTAGCGCATGGGAGTAAAGCAGTAGCACAGCTGGGGTGCTTGAGAACGCAAGCCTTTGGCAACGCAGTGGCTGGTGCTGATTACGAGGTCGGCTGAAGGGATCTTGAATCGTTCAATGGCGGAGGGGAAAAGGGGCAGGAAATATCGGTACCGTTTTTCGATAGAGGGGATGGATTGAAGCCAGGAGGTATGGATGGGATGTCTATTGATGATTTCAGAAATGGCGCGGGGATTGTGAATGAGCGTATAGATGGGTGCATCAGGGAATCCTTCGCAGAGGATCTCAAGCACGCGTTCGCCACCACGCATGCCGGTAAGCCAATCGTGACACAGCACGACCCGCATGGGTTTCCAGGATGAAGGGAAGGTGTGGCTCATAAGGGCTGTTTTCCTGAAGGTGCGACGGCCAGTTCATGGTAGAGCGCAATGGTTTTTTTTGCGGCCGCAGTCCAAGTGAACTGGCGTGCCTGTTCAAAACCGCGTTGGATCATACCCTGCCGGAGTTCGCGGTCGGTCAGTATGTGGAGGAGTCCGTTGGCCAGCTCGGCCCCGTTGTCGAGAGGAGTGTAGAAGGCGGCCTGGCCACCGATTTCCTTTAAGACGGGAATATCACTACAAAGCACGGGTGCGCCACAGGCCATGGCTTCGACGACAGGAAGACCAAATCCCTCATAGCGAGAGGGGAGTACGACAAGATCTGCGTCTTGGTAGGCTTTGACCAGTGCGGAACTCGTTTGATAACCCGCCCAGAAGACGGAGGCTTCCAGTCCCAGTTCTTTAACACGCTGGCCGGCTTCAGGGTAGCGCAGATCGGGGGGGCCAAGGATTTTGAGTAATAGAGGGAACGGCGCATTTTGGCGTGCCTGGGAGAAGGACTCAATTAGGAGTGGAAGATTTTTATAAGGATCACTTCGTCCGACATAAAGAATGGTCCGGGGGCGTGAGGAATCGTCGCGAAGTGGATCCGCGGCGGGCGCGGGTGCGAAACTGGAAGAGACTCCATTATAAATTACCCGGATGGAATCATGGCGCTCGGGTGGGATATTCAGATGTTGCACGATATCGGAACGGGAGGCTTCGCTGACGGCGATTATCCGGTCGGCGCGGGCTCCGATCTCCAGCATCAGTCGTCGATAGATGGGGAATAGCCGGGTTTTTAAGGCTCGTGGAGTGGCCGAAGGGAACAGCAGGGGAATCAGGTCGTGAATAGTGGCGATACATCGGATTTTGCCAACACGACCACGCGGAAAACAGGAGAGGGGAATCATATAATTGGTGGAATGATAGACCTCGATACCGTGACGACTGAGGCGCGAAGGGAGCATAAGTTGGCTGTGCGGGGAAAAGACACTCCAGGGGACAACTTCAGGGCGGAAATTAGGCTTGTCCGTTAGTTCGGCTTCAATCCAGGTCCGTTCTGCCAGCGTACGATCGGAAAAAATCAACAAATATGAATTGGTATGATCCTCGCGGGCGATATGGCGGATCAACTCACGGGTATGAGCCCCTATTCCTGATATTTCGTTAAATATCCAGCGGGCATCGAGCGCGATTTTCATGACAACACCTTCCGATACACATCCAACGTTTTGAGGGCGGTATTCCGCCAAGAAAAGTGGGCGGCGTGAGCGGGTGCGTGGTTGGCCATTTGCTCGCGGCGACCCAGATCATTCAGCAAGGAGGAGATGGTTGACGCCCAGCGGTTGGCGTCAAAGCCGGGGATTAAGATAGCGGCGTCGCCGGTCAGCATTTCCGGGAGTGAGCCGCCGGTAGAGGAGACCACCGGAGTGCCGCAGGCCATGGCCTCAAGCGGGGGGAGGCCAAACCCTTCGTAAAACGAAGTGGTTATAAAAAGTTCAGCGCCGGCATAAAGTGAGAAAAGATCGTTATCAGGGATAAATTCCAGATAGCGAATGCGATTTCGGCGGGATGACGTTAACATGCGTTGTAGAATGGGTTCTACTTTCCATCCCTTCATTCCCGCAATGACCAGGTCCCCGTCGAAGTGGGTTAGCTGCTCAAATACCTCGATGAGGAAAGGGATGTTTTTACGGGGTTCCAGAGTGCCGACGCTTAGAAGATAGGGGCGGTCGAGTTTTAGATGGCGGCGGGTTTGCGCAATATTTGTTTCAAAGGGACGGGAACAGCCCGGAGTGATGCCCAGGGGGGTCGCGAAAATTTGAGCGGGATCCACTCCCAGTAATTCGGCGGTCTCATTCTTGCTGAATTCCGAGACCGTGATAATGGCATCGGCGCGTTTCACGGTGTTGGGAATAAATGTGGATAAATACGCCAAATTCTTTTTTTCCGAAAATTCAGGATAACGCAGGAAACTCATGTCGTGGATCGTGACAATCTTTTTCCCCTGTTGAAGCGGGGGGATGGTGAAGTTGGGGAAATGATAGAGCTCTGCTTGTCCTGAAAACCAGTTGAAGGGGGGCCACAGGAGCCGCTTCCAGGATTGTTGTACATATTTACCTGGAATCCAGCGAACGGGGGTCTGATGGGCGCCGGGGCATGTGAAATCTAGTCCACGACGATGGAAGTCAAAATAAAAGAGATTTAGGTCATCTGGTGGTGCCATAAGGGGGGCAAGATGTTCCACGAGGTTTCTCGTATAACGCCCCACTCCAGCTCGTTGCGAGACGGCTGATTGTATATCTACACAGATTCTCATTGCTTTAGTCTCTGAATCCCTTAGAAATGGATGACATTGTAATGAGGGCTTGGAAAACGACAAGAACAGAGTGTGGAGAGACTTTATGACGTCAGGGCTATATGTGGTAGGTACGCCGATCGGGAATCTGGATGATCTTTCGGCCCGGGCGATTGAGACCTTGAAGCAGGTTAATGGGATTTTGGCCGAAGATACCCGACACACGCGCATTCTGCTGGATCGGTTTGGGATCAAGACCCCGGCGTTTAGCTGTCATAAATTCAATGAGGCCGCGCGGGTAGACGGGATTCTGGCACGCCTTCGTGCAGGCGAGTCAATGGCGCTGGTTTCTGATGCGGGGATGCCAGGGGTGTCTGATCCCGGCTCACGAATGGTGGCCGCCTGTCGCAAAGCTGGGATCCCCGTGATTTGTGTTCCGGGGCCTTCCTCTGTGACGGCGGCAATTTCGCTTTGTGGATTCCCGGGGGCCGGGTTTGTTTTTGCCGGGTTTACCCCAAGAAAAAGTGGGGCTCTGCGTAAATTTCTGCAGGAATTTGCAACGTGTCCTGTGCCGGTGGCCGTATTTGAATCTCCATTTCGTCTAATCAAACTTTTGGACGAAATTGAGGCCACTTTAGGTGATCGCGAACTGTTTGTGGGGCGGGAGCTTACTAAGAAATTTGAGGAGACCGTATGGGGCGGAGCGGCGGATTTGAAACGTATTTTCCAGGGTCGAACCATTAAGGGTGAAATCGTGTTAGTAATCGCTTCGCCCCGTTGACAGCAGGGGCAACGGGTGCTAGCCTGCGGAGACTTAAAGCAAGGGTTCTCTATGGATATATCTGGTGACAACGTAGAAGTTGCAATTCAGTCGGCCGATGCCTATGTGCGGGTACACGGTCGAGCCACATTTAAAATTGGGCCCGCACTTAAACAGTTTGGCGTGACGGCTATCGAAAGAGGCTGTAGTCGTGTGATTGTTGAAATGCAGGATTGCGTGGGGATGGATAGTACGTTTATGGGCGTGTTAGCGGGATTGGCCACTCAGATCAAGAAAACTGATGGCGAAGTCGTTCTGCGAAATATCAGTGAAAAGAATGCCTTTTTAATTAAAATGCTGGGGATTAATCATTTAGTCAAAATCGATACAGAGAGCGTAACCGGTCCGATGCTGGGCCCAAGTATGCCATTGCAGGTTGGGGCTGATAAACGCCAGATGACGCAGACGATGATCACTGCGCATGAAGCTCTGATAGAGGCCGCTCCTGACAATATGGTGAAGTTTAAGGATGTGCTGGTGTACTTGAAGGATGATCTCTCTCGTACGATGGTACAACAGGCTGCTGCCTCTAATCCGGCTCCGTAATACCCCGAGATGAACGTGTTTTTGTTTTCGCCCCCTTTTGGGAAAGCGAACCCCATTTAATTTTAACATTTTTTTATTTGAATGAAGGTGGAATTGTGGCTTCAAAGCGTGATTATTATGAGGTTCTCGGAGTAGCGCGGGCCGCTTCAGTCGACGAAATTAAAAAAACTTATCGTAAAATGGCGATGCAGCATCACCCCGATCGCAATCAGGGGGACAAAGCGGCAGAAGCCAAGTTTAAGGAAGTCAGCGAAGCGTATGAAATTCTGAGTGATGCCGGTAAGCGGCGGCAATACGATCAGTATGGACATGAGGGGATGAAGTCTACGTTTGGACCGGATGGTTTTAATTTTTCGCGAGATTTCACCCATGTTTCAGATTTACAGGATTTGTTCGGGAGCCTGTTTGGCGACGGGGGCGGTGCTTTTGAGGATATGATGGGGGGGGGGCGCCGAACTTCCCGGACGGGGCCGCAGCAGGGTGCGGATCTCAGATTCGATTTGGAGATTGGCTTTGAAGAAGCCATGTTTGGGGCACAGCAGGAAATCACTTTACCCGTTACCGAGCAATGTGCGGCTTGTAATGGGATGGGCAGTGAACCAGGAAGCACTGAGGAAACCTGTCGCCATTGCGGTGGACGCGGTGCCGTGACTTCCGCTAGTGGCTTTTTTCAAGTTCGGCAAACCTGTCCGGTTTGTTCCGGAACGGGCAAGATGATTACCAAGCCTTGTCGTGATTGCAAAGGGGCTGGGCGGGTAAAAAATAAAAAAAGACTAACCCTGCGGATTCCACCAGGCGTAGAGACGGGGTCCCGTTTGCGTTTGGCTGGTCGGGGCGAGGGGGGCGTCAGGGGGGGCGGCGCAGGGGATCTTTATGTGATCCTCCATGTAAGGGAACATGACCTCTTTCATCGTGAAGGTTCTGAGTTATTATGTGAGGTTCCGGTCCCCATGCAAATTGCGGCGTTGGGAGGCGATGTCGATGTGCCTACCATTGATGGATTTATCCCGCTTCATGTTGAGGCGGGGACTGAATCGGGCCATATGTTCCGGCTGCGCGGCCAAGGAGCCCCTAGTCTTGACGGGCAAGGAAGAGGCGATCTTCATATCCGGGCGGTAGTCGAGGTGCCTGTTAAGCTGAGCTCCAAGCAGAAAAAAGCGCTCAAGGACTATGGTGATTTGTGTGAGGGCGAAAATTATCCCCTGACTCGGAAACTGCGTGAGCGAGCCGAACAATTTTTTAAAGCTAAACCCAAACCGGATAAGTGAGTGTTGAAGGATGATCCCCCGCTGTTTTGTTACACCTGATGCTTGGCAGCATGACACCATCGTGCTCTCCCGTGATGACTCTCATCATTTGACCGATGTGTTGCGGATGGAAGTGGGCGCCTCTCTTGTGATTTGTGATGGGCAGGGGGGCGAGGCTTCGGCGGTTATTACGGCGAAAAATTCAGGGATCTTGACGGTATGGATCGTTGAACGAAAGCGGCAGGCTGAGGCGGGGGTTGCCATTACCCTCATTCAGGCGGTTCCTAAATCTCAGAAAATGGAGCTGATTATCCAGAAGGCAACTGAGTTGGGGGTTTGCACCATCCGCCCGGTGATGACGGACCGGGGGGTCGTTAGGCTGGAGAATGAGCGTGCTGAACATCGTACAATCCGGTGGCAGCGGATCGCTTTTGAGGCCGCTAAGCAATGTCGGACCTCCTGGATTCCCAAAGTCTACCCGATGGCTTCGTTGACTACCGTTTTGAAGCAGGATTTAGCCCTAGATGCCCTGTTGATTGGTTCGTTGGAACCGGGCAGTCGCCCTTTGAAAATGTGTATGAACGAGTTAGTGGCGCGAAATGTCGGGTCAGTTGGCCTATTAATTGGACCTGAAGGCGATTTCTCACCGCGCGAATATGAGTTAGCCAAAAAAGCCGGAGCCCTTTCGATTAGCTATGGGAATCGGGTGCTCCGGGTGGAGACTGCGGCGATGTATGGAATCTGCGTGCTGGCTTACGAATTAATGGGTGAGCATGTATAATCTCGAACAATCCAAGGCGTTTCATCATCAGATTCAATTGTCACAGAGTTATGTGACCCCCCGCTCGAGGGCTCCGTTGCGACTTGGGCCGTTTGAGTGGGTTCGCGCCATTTGCTTTCATGCTCGGATTTTGTGGGTCTATTATGTTGCCCGAAGCATGATTAAGGATGGGGTGTTTGACATTTATGGGTATGCCAACCGATCCTGGAAATCTCTGTATGTGACCGAGGCGCTGGGCGGGCGGGTTGAGGTTGAAGGGATGGACTACTTGGCGAAAACGCCGGGGCCTGTGGTGATTATCGGAAATCATATGGGATCTTTGGAAACTGTTGTTTTGCCCTGCTTTATGCTGCCCTTTAAAGAGGTGGCCTTTGTTGTGAAGAAAAGTTTACGGACACATTTTGCTTTTGGTCCGATTATGCGCTCGGTGAAGCATATCGC
>JBBQNS010000114.1:0-11896 GCA_038330175.1 Kiritimatiellia bacterium | reverse complement strand
GGGGCAGGAATATATCGACCACTACTACTGGGCGATTGCTACCGCTGGGAACAAATCGCTCGCCGATTTCAGTGAACAGCCCGAAGACAAGATGGCCGGGTGGAGCATCATGACCAAGCTGGCCGAGGATCTCGGTGGCGGCTACCACCCGAACCTGAAAAAACTGATTGGTCCGGCCAGCCGCACCTACTATGAACACGTGCTCGGGCAGCAGGACGGGCTCTACCACATTCTGCACGTCCTTTCGCCAAAGGGTTCATTGAGCGATATCGGCACCAGCCAACTGGAGGCGCTCTCAGCCCCGACCCGGGGACATGATTACCCGCCCGAGAATGTCGCCTTGCAGAGTATGTTCGGTCCCTGGAGCGATCCATGGATTACTGAACTGATCGATGAGAAACCGCTGCCGTGGTCGGGGCTCTTTCTGAAAAAAATTGTCGCCGACGGCGACTGGGTGGCGACGTATTTTGGCGTGAATTACGGCCTGGCCAGTATCCGGCGGACGCCACAGCGTATTCATGTGCTCGGACAGTGGCGGCGCAAAGCCGAACGGCCCACTTCTATGCGCGATATCGGAACCCTCGACATGCGGATCGGTTTCAACCAGACGCAAATTGGAAATGATGGCGCGGGCGTCATCAGCGAGCAGGGCCTGTATCAAACCTATCAGGACGGCAACAAGCTGATCATGCTCGCCCGGCCTAGTGTTCCCGTCATCAGCGCGCAGGCGGGTGAGCACGCGTTCGGGGCGGCCAAGCTGCCGGCTCAGGAAATTCGGAGCGTCCAGTGTACCGCCGCGCTTTTCAATTACGAACTGCCGGCGCCGAAGTGGGACGTGTATGTCGACGACCAAAAGGTCGTGGCCCTCCCGGCGACGGCTAGGTTTGGCCAAGTCATCACGATCCATGACGGTGTAACCTATCTGGCTCTGCGGCCCTTGCCGACCGATGATCTCGGCCGTGACGTGGAGGTTTCGCTCGAGCCCGGCTTACCGCAAGCGCAGGCCTACCACGAGGGGACCCGCATCCAGCCGGCCCTGCTGATCAATGCTTACTTCTACAAGCAGGCGACAGCCTTGCCACCCGCTGCGCTCGAAAAGCTCAAGGGCGCGATGTCCGGCTTCGTTGTTGAACTGGGCGATGCGAGTGAATATGGCAGCTTCGAGACGTTCCAGGCTCATATCCGCGAAGCTAAATTAAGCAGCATACCGGGACCTGACGGCGCGCCTACTGTGACCTACCGGAGCGGGATAGACACGCTCGTTGCCCGCTGGCCCGGGGCGAAAGAGGAGACTCCTGATTTTACTGTCAATGGCAAGGATCCGTATGGAAGGATGACCGATCTCTGGCGCGATACGTCTTTGACGCAAATGGGACGGGCGCGGCTTGAGAAGAACGGCGCCGTTATTGAGCGGCCCTCTCCAGAAAAAATGCTGTTGCTACAGACCTTCCCCAAACAGAAGATTTACGTCGCCATGAACTTGTTGCCGAATTACCAATCCTATAGTTTTCATGAGCCCGGCGGCGTGAAAATTGTTGCGGACGGTGCCTGTTCAATGGGCCGCTGGGCGGTAAAGAATTCCCATGAAATCGATATCAAGTACCTTGCCTTCGGCGGCGAGTACCTGCCTAAGGACAAGGAGCCTGCGCCGGCCACGCGACTCTTCATCTCCGGTACCAAAGCTAAGCCGCAGGTGATGCTCAACGGAAAGGACGTCACCGCATCACTCAAATCCTCGAAGCAGGATGGGGTGGACGGCTGGCTGGTATCGCTCGCCGGTGCCCCCTTATGAAAATGGCAGGTTTAGTGTGCTATTTAATTGAAAGAAGGATCTATGGAACAATCTATGTTGGATTTTGTTGGCGATGGTATTACGGACAATGCGGCGTGCTTTGAACAAACGTTCGCCCGGCTAATCAGGGAGGGCGTCGGCGGGTTCAGGCTGGCGGCCGGGGTTTATGGAATCAGCCGTACGCTTGAGTTGCCGACAAAGGTCAGCCTGCAGCTTGACCCCGGTGCGTGTATCCGGGCGTTACCCGGGTTCACGGGAGACGCCGTTCTGCGCAAGCAGCGTGGCGAACTTGGGGTGCACAATTGGAACGGCCGCATTTCTGGCGGCATGATCGATGGCGGAAAGCAGAAGCTCATCGGCATCCATGTGCCCAGCGCCTGCCGACTGGATATCTGTGACATCGAGATTATTGACTGCCTGCAGAAGGGGATCTATATCGGAGGGACCGACAAGACCTGGGGCTACGAGGTCAACGTCCGGAGCGTCCGTTGCGCTATCGACCTCGATACCGCCCATGCGCCCGGGAGTATCGGTCTGCACTACGAACAGGTCACCGACAGCTATGTCAGCCAAGTGGTGATCATTGGCTACGAGACTGGCGTCGCCAGCGAGAGTTCGGCAAATGACTATTCGCAGGTCCATGTCTGGGGCCTCCCCGTGCAGGGTCCGCTCAAGCGTAATTTTTTCTGTAATGGCTGGGGGGATTCCTATAGCCAGTGCTATGCCGATGCACCATTTGACGGAGGCCAGGAATGCTACGGATTTTTGGTCAATAAACCTTTCAACCGCTTCACCAACTGCCGAGTTTACAGTAATAACTATACCTTCGATAACACCGTCATCGGGTTTCAGTTGGAAGCGGCTGGTACGCATGGCAGTTATCTCAACAACCTCTTCACGGCCGGACCGGATCGCCGGCTCAAGGCGGCCTTTTCCGGTACCTTGGAGGCCGCCATATTTCTCGGCAATAGTTACGATCCTAATGTCTTGGCGGGCCGTGAAAATCGTATTCCTTCCGACACCGGCGGAATCAGCTATATGCCCCCGTTGATGGTCAATAATAAACCGCTAAATTATTCACTATAGGTGGACTGACATGGGAAAAACATTGAAAATCGCTGTGGCACAGCCCCTCTGCCGGCCTGGAGATATTGCAGGAAACCTGAAAAGCATGGGTCGGCTAGTTGAACAGGCGGCTCGGGCGGAGGCGCGCCTGGTACTGTTCGCCGAGGCGGGCGTGACCGGATATCGGAAGGATTTTGCGGCGGTCACGATCGGGGATAGTACCTGTGTCGCGTTACAAACAATGGCAAGGGACTATGGGCTGGTTGTGGCGGCAGGCTTCATGGAGCAAAACGGAATGTTCCGGCATATCACTCATGGCGCTTTTTTTCCGGATGGAAGTTTGGTGATACAACGCAAGGCAAGGCCGGGTCCCCCGGAAGGTGATATGGAGGACTGGCGCCCCGGACCGGATGAGCGCAACGGCTTCGAGGTCGATGGCGTCCGTTGCGCCATCTCCATCTGTGCCGATGCCGGAATTCCTGATCTCTGGAACATATTGGCCCGGCAGGGCGTGCAGGTTCACCTCATCCCCACGGCCGGGGTGGGCCCCCGTTCCTGGGGGTTCAGTGAAGCAGCGCTGGATGACTCTCAAACGCTGGACGCCGCCTTGAAGAAAATGGAATCCATGTGTTTTAGCAGAGACGCCATTAGGCGTTGCCGACGACAGCGGATGGCTATGGTAAGTTGCAACCAAATGGCAGATAACGGGATTGATTATTTCCAACCAGGGCATTCCATGATCGTGGACAGTACAGGGGAAGTGGTGGGGCTGATTCCCGGTTCCTGCGTATTTGAACATTTACGCGAAAAAATGGTGTGCGGTGATGTTCATCCGCAGACCCCGATGATATGGAATGAGAAAGGGATGTGATTTTCATGAAGGCCGTTATTTTCTACAGTATCACAGAAGCGGAATTATCCGATCATTGTCTGTTAAAACGCGGTCTCGCAGATGTGGCCTCACGCGGGTTTGATGGCGTTTACATCGAATACCGTAACATCCGCACAGGTTTTCGCAGCCCGCGTTTGCGGAAAGCGCTGGTGGTCGTGTGCCAGGAAGCCAAGGCGTTAAAGATGGGCGTGGTTTTTGATGCCGTCTACAAAAACCTGTCGGACGAGATCAAGGCGGAATCACCGGAAGTGTTCAGCGAAACCTGGGTACCGCAGCGAGTGTCGGTTAAGGACGGCTGCTTCACGATGGCCTTCGCCGACGAGATCCAGTACCGCTCCCTGGAGCGTTGCTGGATGCTTGAGACTCGAAAAGACGGGCATGTGAAGCGCTACCGTGATGTGACCTCGCGTGTTCAGTGCCTGCAGGCGACGGCCGAGGGGGGCGGGTGCGCCATGACCGAGGCCAAGGGTGGCGCGGTGGCTCGGTTAACCTATCGGATTCGTGGCCTGGCGCGTGGCGAATTGCTGGTCCTGGTGCGACGCCGGTTCGAGTACGCCTCCTTGGATTTGAGTCATCCCGGCCTGCGTCAGTATGTGACAAAGTGCCTCGACACCTTCCGTGGGTTGCCGGTCAATGGATTTGCGTGGGATGAGCCTCATTTCGGTTTTGCCTTCTGGCGCGAGGACGGTCGGGCAGTGAGCGGCCATCTTTGCCGGATGTTCCGTCAGCGGTTCGGTTATGACCTGGTCGATAGGTTGCCGGATCTGTGGTGCGATCAGCCGGATGGGCGTTCCGCACTCACCCGCCTTCACTATGCGGAACTGCTGGAGCAGGGGCTCTCTGAGCTGGAAGTTGACTTTGCACAGCAAGCACGCCGCAGGCTGCGGGGCACTGAGGATGCCTTTGTTGGCATTCACCGCACCATGCATGAGGAAACGGGCGATGATTTCCTGATCGGGTGCTGCGACTATTTCCGGCATAACCGGCATACGCGGGGCGGGTTTACCGACAGCGTGTTCGAGCGGGAAGACTCTATGGTGACCCTGTTGCAGTTGGCGCGTTCGCTGGCGGCAGTGAAGGGCGAGCAGGCGTGGAATAACAGTTGGGGGTTTGTGCCGACCGAGGCCCATCATGCCTATTACCTCCGTTTGATGGGGGCCATGCAGGTGGGATGGATCGGGCACACTTATCACAGTTCGCACCAGTTCGGTCCCGGTTATCCGAATCATCCGTTGTGGGCGACGATCAAGAGTCACCTGACGGTGCATAGAAAGTTGCTCGCGGCACTGGATGGAGCTTCGGCGGAGGTGGATACGGCGGTTCTCTACAATTGGCGTGCGATGGCCACGTTTGCCGGTAATTATTTGCACGTTCATCGGCGTAATCTGTTGCTACTGGGCCAGACCCTGACGGCAGCTCAGGTCCAGTTTCAGTTTGTGGACGAAGCGGGGTTGAAAAAGGGATTGCACTGGAAGAGGGTCATCGTGCCCTGGCCGGATATGCTGCCGGCCGGTGTGCTGGCAGACTTGGCCCGGCTGGCGGAAGTGGGCGTGGAGATTTTGATGTTTGGGCCACCCGCGAAGCTGGATGCCGCAGGGAGTCCGGCCTCGCAGGCCTTTGCAGCCGTTTGCGGTATCCGCCTGGTCGAATGCGCAAATGAGCTCGCCATGAAAGAAGGCCAGTCACTCCGAGGGAAGACCGGCCTGTGGCGGCTGGATCCGACCGCGATCGTGCCTAACTATCGCAGTAACGAGTCATGCTCTTATCCCGATCACTTCAAGGCGTATACCCTTAAGCCGCAGCCCGGTACTGAGGTGTTGGCGACGTTCCGCGGCCACCCCATGGGAGTTCGGCGTGGATTCATGACCTATTTCGCAGTCGAGTTACCGCATTTTGAGGGGCTGTTGGGATCGTTGATTCAGGAGCCCGCCTTGGCTGAGATTTCGCCGGGCTGGGCTTTGTTTTCTTATAGGCGTGGGGCAAAACTTCTGCTTGCCGGAGTGGCCCACGGAGGCAAACCGCGCCATGCCACCCTGAAATGGTTAGGAAACACCCACTCTCTGGGGCGCTGTTCCTCCTTTGTCGTGGCCAGCGAGAAGGGGCATTTTTCAGTGCTATTTCAAGAATCCGCTCACTGGCGTCCCACAGGACGCCAAGGCTGTTAGCATTTTAGGCTGTTAGACTTTTAGGCTGTAGACTGTTAGGCGAAAGGGAAAACTCTTTTTTTGTCCCAATCATGACCATAATTCGATTGATTCAAGTCGTAAGGGCCTAACAGTCTAACAGCCTGCAGTCTATTAACCTGTGTGTGAAAAAATAAAGGCTCTTCAAGCGAATCTGTGGGTGGCGTGAATAGCTGGTAATAGCTGACATAGTGCTTTCACGGGAAATCTCCTGGAATTGGCAAGAACTATGCGGCAAACTATATTGCATCGAGATGCGGTGCAGGTGGAGTAGGCACCGACGACGTGTGGGACGAAGCGTAACCGACGACGTGTGGGACGAAGCGTACCCGACGACGTGTGGGACAAAGTGCGGGATGAAGCGTAACCGACGACGTGTGGCGTCGGTTGGACGGGAGCGAGGAAATGGCACAACTCTTCGGGCATGAGAAACTAAAGGTGTATCAGAAGGGGATGGCGTTTGCAGCAATGCGCAGGACGTTGCTGGATGGCCTGCCCCGACGTATTGCGGCGTGCGATCACCTTGATCGTGCCGCTGAAAGTATACTGGTTAATATTGCCCACGCTAGCAGTTCGTGGTCTGCGAAGGAGAGAGTTGTATACCTTGGACACGCCAGCGGATCTGGACTGGAGTGCGCTGCCTGTCTAGATATCTTTGTCGCGAAGCACCTGTTGACTGGCCAGGATGTATTCCCCGGTAAGAGCCTATTGGCGGAAGTTGTGAGTATGCTTGTCCGCATGCGCGTTACTACTGCAGACAGGGTGCGCGAGGAACATGCACTGTATCGTACAAAGAAGGGCAAGTTGTTCAGCCATGAGGACTTGGACGTCTACCAAGCAGAGCTTCAACTTATCTCCTGGCTGGAGAACATGTCATCGCAGTTCGCATGCAGTTCAGATTTATTGTCCAAGCTCGACAAGTCAACGACCTCGATCGTCCTTAATACGGCAGAGGGCAATGGTCGTTTCGGCGGAACGGATCAAGTCACGTTCCTTGGTATTGCGTACAAGGCAACTGTGCAGTCCGCAGCGCTGTTGGATCTGGCCACAGCCGATGGCTGCTCGTGTACTCATTCGCAAGTCGAGGAGGGACGCGACCTGCTAAGACGGATCGCAGCCATGCTCACGTCACTCTCCAAGGCGGTTGGCAATGATACGTAGATACACTTTGTCTCACACTTTGTCTCACACGTCGTCGGTTACGCTTCGTCGAACGGCTTCGTCGACTCTGGAGGCATGGTGACCATGACCAATAACCCACATATTTGTTAGAAGAGCCAAAATAAAGAGGAGTTCGAAATGATGTTTCCAAAGAATTTTGTCTGGGGTGCGGCTACGGCCGCTTATCAAGTTGAAGGTGCCGCGCATGAGGATGGCCGTGGCCTGTCGGTGTGGGACATGTTGTGCCGCAAACCCGGCGCCATCTGGAACGGCCAGTCCGGGGCAATTGCCTGCGACCACTATCATCGGTGGCGCGAAGATGTGGCCTTGATGAAGCAACTCGGGCTGAAGGGCTACCGTATGTCGGTCTCTTGGCCGCGTATCCTTCCTGATGGAGTTGGGTGGGTGAATGAGAAGGGGTTGGAATTTTATGACCGGCTTACGGATGAACTGCTGGCCGCCGGGATCGAGCCTTGGATCACGCTGTTTCATTGGGATTATCCCTATGAACTTTTCTGTCGCGGCGGTTGGCTCAACCGCGACTCCATCGATTGGTTCGCCGACTACGCCCGGGTGGTGGGCGAGCGCCTCTCCGATCGCGTCATCAATTGGATGACGTTCAATGAGCCGCAGATGTTCCTGGGGTTGGGGCACGTGGCCGGCTCGCACGCGCCGGGCATGAAATACGCGGATACGGAGATGTTGCGAGTTTGTCATCATGCCTTCTGTGCCCATGGCAAAGCGGTGCAGGTCCTGCGGGCGGTGGCAAAAAAGCCGCTCCAAGTCGGCTTCGCCCCGGCTGCTTTTGTCAAGCTCCCACCCGGTCCCAGCGCCGTCGATATCGAACTGGCCCGCAAAGCGATGTTTGCCGTCACCAACCGCGGCCACTTCAATAACGCCTTTTATATGGATCCCGTCTTGCTGGGTGAGTACCCGCAAGACCATCTGGCGCAGTTTAAGGAAGTTCTGTCGCCGGTGCGTCCAGGCGACATGGAGCTGATGCACCAGCCACTGGATTTTATTGGCGCCAATATTTACGGTGGCGTTACGGTCGGACCCCGCCCCAATGGCACCGGTGACTATCCGGAGCGCGGCGAGGCTCAAGGGCACCCCATTACTATGATGGGCTGGCATGTTGTGCCTGAATCACTCTATTGGGGGCCGCGCCTGTTGGCGGAGCGTTACAAACTCCCTATCGTGATCACGGAGAACGGGATGTCTGGGCATGACTGGGTCAGTCCGGACGGCAAGGTGCATGATCCCTATCGCATCGAGTTCACACGCCAATATCTGGCGGCGCTGGGCCGTGCTGTCCAAGATGGTGTTGATGTGCGCGGTTATTTCCACTGGTCACTGATGGATAATTTCGAATGGGCTGAGGGTTACAAGCAGCGTTTTGGGCTGATCCATGTTGACTACCCGACGCAGAAGCGTACGCCTAAGGATTCGGCGACGTGGTACGCTGATGTTATTAAGTCGAATGGAGCGTGCTTGTGAAGGACTACGCCGACCTTAAAAAAAAGCTGGCCTCCGGGTGGAACACCTGGAACACCCGTAGTGTGCTCTCGCACGTGCTGTTACCTGAGGGGATAGCGATCAACCTCGGTTTCAAGCATTACGCCGGGGGGGACTACCTGAAAGAGGCGCTGATCGGGCGGAGAGGGGCATACGACGAGAAAATTCATCCCGGAATTCGAAGCTATGATGGACGTTACACCGAACTGCGTCTGACTTGGAAAGGAACATCGTGGAGGGTGCAGAGTGGCACCGACGGCGACGATCTGATTTTGCTGATCACCCCGCTCGGGCCTGAAGCGAAACGGCGGCCTCTGGTGGTAGCGGAAATCGGCTTGCTCTGGAACCGACCCGGCACCCTGGGCCGTGACGGTGAGGTGTTGGAGGCGTGCAGCGCAACACGTGAGGTGCGGCTATTCGGGACCAGCCCCAGTGTGGTGGAACCTTATATCACGGCACAAGGACCGTATCTGGCCTTGGCGGCGGACGTGCCTGCGGGCTTCTCTACGGGGGTTCGGCGCTCTGTGGCGGAACTTCAGGGATTGCTGGCCCTGCGGCAAGCGGAGCGTCTCGCGGAGGATACGCGTTTTAAGGATCAGGCCGAAGTCCGTAATGCCATGCAGACGTGTCTGGCCTGGGACACGATCTATGATCCGCTTCACGACCGGGTCATCAGTCCGGTCAGCCGGATCTGGAACTGCAATTGGGGCGGCTATGTGATGTTCTGCTGGGATAGCTATTTTGCCGCCCTAATGGCGTCAGAAGATAATCCAGCTCTGGCTTATGCCAATGCCATTGAAGTGACGCGTGAGGGAAT
The DNA here is from genome assembly GCA_038330175.1 of Kiritimatiellia bacterium. Classification (GTDB taxonomy): domain Bacteria; phylum Verrucomicrobiota; class Kiritimatiellia; order CAIKKV01; family CAITUY01; genus JAABPW01. The sequence goes on along the minus strand of JBBQNS010000114.1, from coordinate 2,471 downwards.
CGAGTGCGGGTTTGTGCCCAATTTTGTGACGCCAGAAGGGTTCTGGAGCCGGGACCGATCCCAGCCGCCGGTCGGCTCACTTACAGCGTTGATGCTCTATCAGCGGCATGGGGAGAAATGGTTTCTAGACGAGGTATTTGAATCATTGCTGACGTGGAACCGCTGGTGGCCTGAGCACCGGCTGGTGGACGGTCTGTTGGCCTGGGGCTCAACATCGTATGAGCCCAAGGTCGGAAATGCGGGAGAAAATGACGGCAGTGTTCACACCCGGTTTGGCGCGGCTTTGGAATCCGGCCTGGATAATGCACCGATGTATGATGATGTTCCTTTTGAGGCGAGTCGGAACGTGCTCCTGTTGCAGGATGTGGGCTTGAATTCGCTCTATATCCGTGATTGCGAAGCCCTGGCCGAAATTGCCGCTGTGCTCGGGCGCAACGTCGAGGCCGCCGAATTACGGCAGCGGGGAATGATGTTCCGGTCGTCCATGCAGCGCCTGTGGGATGAAAAGACTGGACTCTTCTTGAACCGTCGCACCGACTCGGGTGCGTTCAGTCACCGCCTTTCGCCAACTCATTTTTATCCCTTGATGGCCGGTGTGGCGACGCCGGTGCAAGCGCAGCGCATGATCGACGAACACTTTTTCAATCCGGCCGAGTTCTGGGGCGACTGGATTCTGCCTTCTTGTGCGCGCAACGATCCCGCCTACCCAGAGCAGGAATACTGGCGCGGCCGGATCTGGGCGCCGATGAATTTTCTCGTGTATCTCGGGCTGAAGCGGTATGACTTATCCCCAGCCCGACAGGCGATGGTTGAAAAATCCCGGGCGTTATTGTTAAAAGAATGGCGCGAGCACGGCCATGTTCACGAGAATTACTGCGCGGACACAGGGGCAGGCTGTAACTCGGAACGTAGCGATGCGTTTTATCACTGGGGCGGTTTGCTGGGAATGATCGCGTTGATGGACTCTGGATTTATTGAAACTAAACGGTAGGAATTTAATTTATGAATAAACTTGTTGTGGGAATGATCGGAGTGGGTGGTTTCGGGGGGCATCGTCGGCAGCAGATGCGGGCCAGCGGGAATTTTCAGCTTATCGCCGTGTGCGATCAAAATGCCGGGACCTTGGCGGCGGTGGCGGCCGAGGAGCAGGCGGCTCCCTATGTTGATTTTGAGGCGATGTTGTGCCATCCCGGTCTGGAAGCCGTCGTGATCAGTACGGGCGCCGATACCCATGCTCGTTTTGCCATTGCGGCGATGCGTAAAGGGTTGCATGTGTTTGTCGAAAAACCGCTCTGCTGCTCGGTCGAAGAAGTGGCTTCGTTACGCCAAGTGGCGCGCGAGACCGGTAAAATCGTTGGGGTGGGGCACAAGCATTGTGCCAGTGAACCTTTGCTTCTCCTTGCCAAACAGTACATGGACGAAGGCCGCTTAGGCACGGTGGTGGCATTCGAGGACAACAGTTCCCATTCAGGCGGCTTGGTCATCAAGCCGGGCGATTGGCGCGGACTGGCGGATCGCAATCCCGGTGGGATGCTGTTCCAGTGTGGCGTGCATGAATTGAACTCCCTCGCGTTTCTATTTGGTCCCGCCCAATCGGTGCAGGCGATGATGCGGTATGATGCCAATCCGAACACGGAGACGGCTGATGCCGCGAATGTCTTGTTGCGGTATGCGAGTGGGTTGATCGGCACGCTGAACTGTTATCATGTGACGGCCTATATTCATGAATTACGCATCTTTGGAACCAAGGGCAACCTTTATTTCAACACCTTCAACCACTTGGGCTGGTTCCAGCCACGTAAGCAAAATGAGGTCGAGGAGCGCGAATCCCTGGTGATTCCGCCGGCTGCGGCTACGCATGAGTATGGCAATTTGCAATCCTGGTTCGAGGGGATCCGGCAAGGCACCCCGGTGTCGCCGGGACTTGAGGACGGCATCAACGCGGTTGTGCCTGTTTTCGCAGCCGAGCGCGCTCAGCGGGAAAAAAGGGAAATCGAGATTGAGCACTTCCTACTACAAAAATAATACCTGGTTATGCAGTTTGCTCAACCACCCGCTACGCTAGAGGCACCCCGCTGCGCCCGAAAATACCGTGTTTCGTAGGGCAGTCCGAATAGAGAGCGCAGCACGTGTAGGTGCCTGTGTCCTCACAGGCACGGCGGGAAGACAGCGGCTGGTTGAGTGAACTGCATAACTATGAAACAACATTGTTCAAGGAAAAATTTGTGAGTTCTCGCAAGCACACGCGCATCTCGTACCGGCTTGAATACCAGGCTGGCCGGCCACTTATTGTCAGCAGTGACGGTGAGGTGCTTCCGCCCTCCTGCTATTGCGACTGCATCACGCGTGACTTTGACGAATGGGTGGCGCGGAATAAGGACTTCGTTGAGAGCGGAGTCCATCTCTATTTCCTGACCCCCAAGCAGGATTGGGGGACCATGGCCTCCCTGTATTGGACCGATGACGGGGTT